>NZ_CFKYFN010000033.1:0-29284 GCF_985060555.1 Odoribacter sp.
CTGGGATATGAGGTGAAGCAGTGTGCCTCGGAGGAGGAAGCCCGGCGGTTTGCCGCGGAGATGCCGGTGGATAGTAAAGTATATCCGGTGTATTATTTCACCTCGGATACGACAGGAGAAAAAGGGTTTGAGGAATTTTACGTGAAGGGGGAAAAAATTAATCCGGAACGCTTCGGATCGCTGGGGGTGATTGAGGACCTGGAGGCCCGCCGGATGGAAGAACTGGATACTTTCCTGGAAAGATTGCAGGCGGTATTGAATGACCAGAAAACAGAAAAAGAAGATATTGTCAGAACAATGAAAGAATTTATCCCCAATTTTGAACATATAGAGAAAGGGAAAAATTTGGATCAGAAGATGTAATCTTTTCTTGATGGGAATTACTCCGCAATTGTTTAGAGAAATCTGGAAATTGCTTAACGATTAAAACATTCATCTATGTCCGACATTAAATTCATCGAAGGAGGTATTTTTACCGATTACCGGGGGCAGATTTCTCATGTGAATGACCTCGACATGCAAGAAATCAAGCGTTTTTATATTATTCATCAAAAGACTGCCCGTGTATTCGGATAAAATACTGTCGGATGCGGTACATGACAGCTGGAGATATGACAAGGATATGTGGATGGATTGGAATTTATGGTAGACTTATTCCGGTAGTTGTTCGTGTCCGGTGCCCCGGTCGCTTCTGTCGGTCATCTTGCTTTTTCTTTCACTGACCGGCGGAACTCCTCACTGCACAAAAAACTTTACGTTACGTTTCCGTCAGACACCATCGGTCGGGCATTCAGAAAAAGCAAGACGACACTCGACAGAGCTCCCATGGTCCCCGAATACGATCACCTTCGACTCCCGTTATCACTGCATGGCAAACTAACCTCGATCTGGAAAACAGGAACACCATAAAACAGAGGTCTTCTGATTCCTTACCTTAGGAATCAATTTAGAAATCAGTATTTTTCTTCCCCTTCCTTTGGCCCGTAGTGCTGACGGCATAAAAACCGAAACAGAAAGAAAAAAACTAAACCTACAGTTCAGGAGATTTTTTTCATTCGTTTAATCGGGATGGTATGCGCCTGCTTTTTTGAAGATACGATCTGAGAAAAGATAGGTTGAACCAGCACAAAACCACAACCGACGAATAATCCCAGTAATAAAGAAGCCAACACAATCAATGCACGCTGTGGTTTAGAAGGAACGGTCGGTTCTACGACAGGTTCGATTACCGTCAGTACCGGCATATCTTCTTTCACCTGGATTTTCGCCTTCTCCCGTTGCTTTACAATATCGGAATAAAGTCCGAAAAACAACTCGTAATCGTTGGTCAGTATTTTCTCTTCCGTTTCTAATTGCACGGATGTCCGGTCCGGATGTTTTTCGCGGAATTGTACTAAAGCCTGTTGCTTTTTCTCCAGTTCGTTTTTCACCTCCGTATAACGTTCCTCTACAAAATCGAGAGCAGCCTGAGCTTTGGCGATACGAAACCGCGCAATGTATGTCTGCAGCATAGCCTGTGCCCGATTCGTCAGATAAGCTGAAAGTTTCGGATCGGGCAGATCCAGAGTAATTTTCAGATTACCGTCTTTGTTATTTACTTTTACAGAAAAAGCATCTTTTAAATAAGCCAGACATTTACTTTCTTCTTCTGTCAGCTGTTCTACCTGTGAAGGATCGGTTACCAAAGCCAAACGTTCCGGACCGGACACCAGATAGTTATAGAAAGTAACCGTATCTCCTCTCTCATCGATGTATAAAGGAGAATAGATCAACTCTTTCTGAAAAGGTACGCTGAAAAAAATATCCGGATACATAGCCGGCGAAACAATACGCGTATTCCGCATATCCCCCATCGGCATACTCTGGAAAGGCGACATTCCTTCTACACTGATTCGCGTAGTCCGGTCTTCCATTTCCAAACCTAAGGTACATTGAGCGGTATATTTCCTTGGTAAAAAGAAAGCTAAAACCAGACCACCCACCAGAAAAAACAAGGCAATATACATTATTGTCTTTTTACGATGCCACAGCTTCGCCATGACTTCGATTAAATCGATTTCTTCATTTTCCATCGTTATATTTACTTAGTCGTTCAATCCTTTAAGTTTTCCCGCTTTAAAGGATACCACAAAAGTATAAAAATATTCGGACCTCCCGCACAATAAAGAAAAAAGCCATCGAAATTTATCATTCGATAGTTTTTTTTATAAAATTTTATGGGAAATTATTCTTTTTCTTCAGGCAACCATCCCTTTAAACGCTTACAACCGGAAACCTGAGCCAGGAAAGGTAAAGTCAATACCAAACCGATACCGATAAAACCACCTAAAAAAGTAAAGGCGATACAAATCAATCCTCTTTTGGGTTTTGAACGTTCGGTCGGTATAGTTACCGGTTCTACAACAGTAAATACCGGAGTCGTTTCTTTTACCTGAATATTGGCTTGCTCGCGCTGTTTGGCCAGTTCACTGTATACACCGAACAATAGCGTATATTCGTTATTCAAACGCTCCTGGGTAGTTTTAGCTACATTGGAAACCAGATTACGATTGGCATCGTTAAAAATAGCCAGCTCTTCCTGTTTCTTTTCATATTCTTTTTTAGCCTCTTCATAGCGACCTTCCACAAACTCCAGATTCGCCTTCACCTTCTGAATTTTAAAGTCGGTTACATAACGCTGCAATAATTCCTGTACTTTGGCAGCCAATTGAGCTGCAGCCAAAGGTTCAGGCATATCGACAGACAAAGTAATATACCCGTCTTTATCGTTGAGGTTCATATTGATCTTATCTTTCAAGGTCTTGATACATTCTGCCTCGTCTTTAGACAGGGATTCCAAAGTAGCAACAGCCCCTTCTCCATATTGAGGTTCCGGTTCTTCCCCACGAATAGCCCCGATAATCACTCCGGGCAAACCGATCGTATATTTCAGTATTGTTCCTCCTAAAGAAAATTGGGCATATTCATCGGCAGTATAGTAATCCAGCAATTTCACCGGCTGATCGTATTCCTCAAATTTGATCGCCGTCTGCATAATTTCCTTTTGGAAAGGTACACTAGCCAATATTTTAGGATAAATCTTCGGCGACAACACATCTCCGGCACCTAAAGATCCGATGTTTATACCTGCTATAGCAGCTAAGCCACTTAAACTTCCCCCAGTCGTTTTTTCACCTGTCTGAGGAACAATCGTACAGGAAGCGGTAAAAACTTTAGCACTGAACAAAGCGACCAATACCCCGAGACATGCACAAACGACAGTCACCTTGAGAATGAATTTCCGCTTTGCCCATAATTTCTTTACAACCTCGATCAGGTCTATTTCATTTTCCGGTTGAACCGGTTGATTACTCGTCGAATTTGTAGCCATTACTTCGTGCTATTAATAATTGATGTAACTAATGCAGCCATAGACGTGGTAGAGGAAGCGATACTCATGATTTCAGCCAAACCGACACCTTTTCTAGGCGGTTTTACCGGTACAATGATTTCACAACCGGGAGCAGCCTTGGCCTTAGAGAAAGTCTTGGATTTCTGCACCGTACCGTTCATATACACGATAAACACCCTGCGTTTCTTCGCCCGTGAAGCGAATCCTCCGCCCTGTTCTATATAATAATTCAACTTCGCATTCTTTTTGTATACGACAGTATTCGGATACATCACCGCCCCACTGATCTTCACCGTTCCTGTATACTGAGGGACAACGAGCTGGTCCCCTTCCCGTAATACGACATCATAATCCGACCCGGGATTTTCGATCGCTTTCTTCAGCTCGATACCGACATAATAGGTATTACCGATATCCAGACGGTTAATGGCGATCGAATCTTTATCCGTTTGTTTGGAAAGTTTCAATACAGATTCCACCCGAGCCTTTTCATCCGGTGTCATCTGTCTGAGCAAACGGGCCCCTTTTGCATATGCCTCCGGCATCAATCCACCTGCTCTTTTCACCAAATCCGAAAGCCGTTCCCCTTTCTGGGATAAGACATAATTTCCTTCAAACAATACCTCGCCGGTAACTGTTACATTTTGCTGTACCTGATATCCCGGAGAATTACGGACAAATACTTCATCATAGGGTTCCAAAGTAAAGTCCGGTTTACCATCCACAATCAATCCATCCTTTAAAGTAAAAGTAAAGTTTTCAGCCAATTTAGTCGCTCCGGTCAAGCTCTTCGGATTTTTAATCCGGCGAGCTACATCGACTTTCACTGTCGAAGCGGATTCCAATAAACCGCCGGCCTGAATGATCAGGTCTTCAATTGTGGCATTATCGGCATATTTGTATACTCCCGGTACCCTTACAGCCCCTTTTACAGACAACGTATATTCTTCCTGCAAATCGAATATCGAAGGAATATACAATTCATCGTTTTTTTGCAAAGGCAGATTGGCAGCCGAACCACTCAATATTCCGGTTACATTGAGAGCAACCACTTCCTGAGTTAAATCGGGTTTCTGGCGGAATAATACAGCCCGGTTAACAAAGGCATCTTCAGTAATTCCCTCTGCTTTTTCAATCAATTCCTTCACTGTAGTTACTTTTCCTAAATCGTATAATCCGGGCCGGTACACAGCTCCCCGAATCTGAACCCGATTTTCAAAACGATTCAACATCGGATCTACAGAAATAAAATCCCCATCTACCAAAGGAAAACTTTTAAACTCTCCTTCTTCGACATTATATACCTGATATTCCCGTCCACTTTTTCGAATTACCCGAATAGCATTTTTATAAGCATCTCCCTTAAAACCTCCGGCATACTCCAACAAATCGCCGACTGTCTCCGTATCTTTCATTTCATAGATCATCGGACGCTTTACCTTTCCTGTCAGGGAAACCAAATTAGCATAAGGTGCAACGAGCACCACATCCCCGTCATTCAGGCTGATGTCCAGATCGCT
The DNA here is from genome assembly GCF_985060555.1 of Odoribacter sp. NCBI lineage: Bacteria > Pseudomonadati > Bacteroidota > Bacteroidia > Bacteroidales > Odoribacteraceae > Odoribacter > Odoribacter sp. Next base: position 4,912 of record NZ_CFKYFN010000033.1, read on the forward strand.
TCTCCCTTTTAAAAGATAATCGTATACATCTACATCGGCGACAACTTTTCCTTTGCGATTTACCGTAATATTCCGCATGGAACCGATCTCACCGACTCCTCCGGCATTATATAAAGCATGAAACAAAGTAGCCAAAGAAGGTAAGGTATAGGTACCCGGCATCGCCACTTCCCCCATCACATTCACCCGAATACTCCGCACGTTTCCTAAGGACACTTTTATAAAAGTATCCGGCTCATCACTATTTAATGAAGCATATACCTGAGACAACGCATTCTTTACCCGTTGATAAGCTTCTTCTATCTTCAAGCCATTCAGATAAACCGGTCCGATCTCTTCGATCGTGATATTTCCATCCGGTGCAATATACTGCCGAATAGTCTTTACCGATCCCCCCCAAATATCCACAATAATCTCATCTCCGGGACCAAGCACATAATTTTCCGGCGTAGCTATATTGAGGTTAGGTTCGAAAGTCAATTGTTTGTTATTAAAAATATTCCGTCCGAAAATCCTTATTTCAGGCAATGAATCTTTTGAGAAAAGAAGCTCTTTATCTTCCTCCAGATTCAAAGAATCCAATATATTGACTGCAGGAGGATTTTCTTGCCTCAACCGGCTCATTCCGTTCCCCGTTTGTTCTCCGGCCGTACTTTTTTTACCGGTATAGTTATTTTTTATACGAATCAATTGTTCCTGGGTAACTCCTTTTTGTCCCAGCATCATAATGATTTGTTGTTGAGTTTTTCCCTGATTCTGAGCCTCTTTAACCATAGCAACAACCTGGTCGTCCGACATCTGAGCAAATGTAACAGCTATAAATTGCACGAACAATATGAGTAAGAATAACTTCTTCACCTTTATTTTATTATTCATTTTTATTCTATGTTATTTCAATGAGTCACAAAAATAAACAAAAAGCCCCAAACATACCCCTTCTTAGAATAATTTTTCACTTTTTCAACACAACTGGCCGCTACCGTAATCAAAGCACACCCTAATTTTTCCAAACGTAAAACAATCCGGTATTTATCCCGGATCTGCACCATTTCTCCTTGAAATCCAGCTAATTTACCCCGAACAACTTCTACTAAAGTACCTGCAGGAATATCCTCGTAAGAAATTTCCAGCGGTTCGTCGGCCTGATTTTCGACAAAACGTAAGCGTTCGATCTGTTCAGCCGGAATAGCTACCGCTTTTCCCTTTTCTTTCAGGAAAGTAACCACCCCCGGAGTTGTCAGCACAGGAACAAAGGTTTCTTCTTTTATATGTACAAAAATATATCCGGAAATCAAAGGTACCGATACTTTTTTTTTCCGGTCACTCCACACCCTGTATTCAGTCCTTAACGGAAGATAATTTTCAATACCAATCTGATCGAGTCGTTCTTTCACTTTTTTTTCAGCCCTGGCTGCTGTATACACAGCATACCAGGAAAAAACACTCTCCATAAACAATAGCTTAGCACTTAATAAACTTTCAGCATAGTCACTTCCTTCGGAGTAAGGAAACGCCATGTTCCCCGCGGCAGATTTTTTTTCGTAATACCGGCAAAATATACCCGGTCGAGTTTTATGATCTGGTAACCGAAATGTTCAAATATACGTCTGACGATACGATTTTTTCCGGAATGAATCTCTATCCCCACTTCAGTACAATCCGGAGAGGTATAACTGATCTCGTCCGCTTTGATAAATCCGTCTTCCAGCTGGACTCCATTCGCTATAGCCTGAAAATCTTCTTCAGTCAATACACGATCCAGAAAAACATGATATATCTTTTTGTGATCGTATTTCGGATGGGTCAATTTCTTAGCCAGATCGCCGTCATTCGTAAACAACAACACTCCTGTCGTCTGCCGGTCCAGACGCCCTACCGGATAGATTCTTTCTTTACAAGCACCTTCGACCAAGGCCATAACCGTCTTACGTTCCAACGGATCCTCGACGGTTGTCACATAATCTTTCGGTTTATTTAAAACGAGATATACTTTCTTTTCGGGGAAAATCTGAACGTCGTCCACCTCCACCTTGTCTTTCTTCCGTACTTTCAAACCGACGGTCTGAACTACCTCTCCGTTTACCTTCACCCGTCCGGCAACGATCAATTCATCCGCATCCCTACGAGAACATACGCCTCCCATTGAAATGTAGCGATTCAGACGCAATTCGGCGTTCTCATCTTCATTTTTCAGCCGATGAGCCAACAATTTCTTTTTACTATAGTGTTTCTGTCTCAGTCCTTCTTTCTCTCTCCCGGAAATCTTTTTCCGATCGCGGTCGAAAGGACGATTATAATTCGAATGATTGTTCCCGGTGGTCTCCTCACCTCTTGGCCGGAAAATACGTGGTCTGCGTGGATTATCCGTATGAGAATCACGTTTCACCAATACCTTCCGTTCCGAACGTTCGGTCCGGTCCTGCCGGTCGGTTGCCTCTGTACTAGGACGGTAATCCCGGCGGTTACTGAATTTAGCCGGACGTTCTCTGTAAGTATCTTTCTCCCGGTTAAAATTCCGTTCTCTTCTTTCTCCGTTGTCCCGTTCAGAAGTCCTTTCAAACCTTCTGGCAGTGTTACGGTTCCCCACAGATCCGGCCGTATGTCTTTCTCCTTGCTCTGCTCCATATCCTCTACGGTTTTCAGACCGTTCGGAACGAAAAGAACGCCGATTTTTATTATAATCTCTTTCCATCCTAAATAATATTAATTCATTGATTTTAATTTTTTTCTCGTTTACACGTCTCTCTCACTCAGGTATTTCATTCAAACTATTTGGGCGCCGTCCTATACACAAACACTCCGATAATGGCAAACAAAATATTAGGCAACCACACTGCTAATAACGGATTCATATTTCCATTTGTTGCAAAAACTGTTGAAAATTGCATAAATAAGATATAAGAAAAGCTGATCAGCAAGCCTATTCCAAGATGTAGTCCCATTCCGCCCCTGATTTTACGTGACGAGATACTGACACCGATGAAAGTCAATATAAAAGTAGCGAATGCATTGGCAATCATTTTATATTTTTCAATCTGAAACTCGATCACATTCGAACTCCCCCGCATTTTCATCCGGTCGATATAACGATCCAGTTCCGGAAAAGTCAATTGTTCCCGGATTTTCTTCGGATTCTCTGAAAATTCAGAAGGTTGGAAAGCCATGACAGTATCCAGTTTCTGTCCCGTCGTATACGTTTCTTTATCTCCCTCTATTTCCCGGAGTTTCCAGTTATGGATCACCCATTTTTTATTTTCCTTATCCCAGGTAATCCGCGAAGAGGTCAGCTTATTGATCAAGGTATCCCCCCTGAAATTTTCGATGGAGAAATCATATCCCACATTCGAAGCCACCGAATAAGACGACATATAGATATAAGTACCCGGAGCTATCTGACGATGTATATTCTGTTCCTTATTGGCATATCTTTTACCCATATATTGCTTTTCGAATTCAATCCGTTTCTCATTGGCATTGGGGATAATAAAAGCTCCCAGCAAAAATGACAAAATAGCAATAACGGTAGCCGACATCAGATAGGGGAATAAAAAACGCCTGAAACTGATCCCGGTACTCAAAATAGCGATAATCTCACTGTCATAGGCCATCTTCGAAGTAAAAAAGATTACTGAGATGAAAGTAAACAGCGAAGAGAACACGTTCGCAAAATAGGGAATAAAATTCTTATAATAATCGAACACAATCGCTTTTACCGGAGCTTCGTTTTCCAAAAATTTTTCCAGTTTTTCGGAAAGATCGAAAACGACGACGATACACAGAATCAGGACCAGTGAAAAGAAAAAGGTCCCCAGGAATTTGCGTATAATATATAAATCAAGTTTTTTCATCTAAAGTCTTCTGGTTATTTTCGGAAGCAGCTTTGTCTTCCATGCTACGAAATCTCCTTCCTGAATATGTTTCCGGGCTTCTCTCACCAACCACAAATAAAAAGAGAGATTATGGATGGAACAAATTTGCAACCCTAATATCTCGTCGGATTTAATCAAATGCCGCAAATAAGCCTTCGAATAATCGGTATCGACATAACTCAATGCAGCAGGATCTATAGAAGAAAAATCCCGCTCCCATTTTTGATTTTTAATATTGATCGTCCCTTCGGTTGTAAAAATCATACCATTACGTCCATTACGGGTAGGCATCACGCAATCGAACATATCTACTCCCCTTTGTATACCTTCGAGTATATTTTCAGGCGTCCCGACTCCCATCAGATAACGTGGTTTATCCTGAGGCAATATACGATTGACGACCTCGATCATGGCATACATTTCTTCAGCAGGTTCTCCGACAGCCAGACCACCGATCGCATAGCCGGCTCTGTTCAGGGATACGGCATGTTCTGCGGCTTTCTCTCTCAAATCCCGGTAAGTACATCCCTGAACGATCGGAAATAAATTTTGCTCGTAACCGTATAGCGGTGCAGTTTCGTCAAAACGCGCGACACACCGTTCCAGCCACCTCTGAGTCAGCCCGAGTGAATGCCTGGCATAATTATAATCACTGGTTCCCGGCGGACATTCGTCAAAAGCCATCACGATATCGGCGCCGATTTGACGCTGGATATCCATGACATTTTCCGGCGTAAAAAGATGTTTAGAACCATCTATGTGTGATCGGAAAGTCACTCCTTCCTCTGTAATCTTCCGTCCGGTACCGGTCAGTGAAAACACCTGAAATCCGCCACTATCGGTCAATATCGGCCGGTCCCAGCCATTAAAACGGTGCAATCCTCCGGCTGCCTGCAGAATTTCGGTTCCCGGTCGTAAATAAAGATGGTAGGTATTCCCCAGAATAATCTCAGCCCGGATATCCTCTTTCAGTTCTCTCATATGCACTGCTTTCACAGATCCCACCGTTCCCACCGGCATAAAGACAGGGGTATGAATCTCCCCGTGTGCTGTGGTCAAAACACCACACCGGGCTTCACTGTTCTTATCTTTCGCTAAAAGAGTATATTGCATATTATTATTCCGAGCTATGTATTTTAGTGCGCAAAGGTAATAATTTCAGGTTAAAGGTAAAAGGTTAAAAGGTAAAAAGTATTCAGACACTTTTAGTTCAGGATAATTCTGCAAACATTTGCAAAACAAAGATTTTTTTCAAACCTTTGGGACTGCAAACTAAAAAAATAAAAATTACAGAACGATATGAGAAATTTTTTCGGAATCTTTTTACTTATGTTTATCTTTTGCAGCCAGTTATCTGCACAAAAACAATTAACCCTGGAGGATTTTTTTGTCGACGGGACTTTCCGTACCAAAGGAGTTTACGGATTACGTTCCATGAATGACGGCGAACATTATACAGTTTTAGAGAACAATGGCACACGTATAGTCAAATACAGCTATAAAACGGGTCTGCCTGTCGCTACTTTACTGGATTTGAAAACACTGGAGGATTCTCCTGTCAGCCGGATCGACGATTATACCTTCAATGCAGATGAAAGCCGGATACTGATTTGTACCAATAAGAAACCGATTTACCGCCGTTCGTTCACTGCCGATTATTATCTTTTCGATTTCAAAAATAAAGAAATCAAACCTTTGTCGGAAGGTGGCAGCCAACGGTTGGCGACTTTTTCTCCCACCGGTTTGCAAGTTGCTTTCGTGAGAGATAACAACCTGTTTATCCATGATATCCGTTTCGGTTCAGAACGTCAGATCACCAGAGACGGACAATACAATCACATCATCAACGGCGCACCGGACTGGGTTTACGAAGAGGAATTCGCATTCAACCGCGCTTTTGAATGGGCCCCCGACGGATCGGCCATCGCTTACATCAAATTCGACGAATCGGATGTACGCGAATTTCAAATGAATATGTTCGAAGGACAAAGTCCTGCTTTAAAACAAAACGAACTGTATCCCTCGAATTATGTTTACAAATATCCGAAAGCCGGAGAGAAAAATTCCAAAGTATCCGTTTATGTTTACGATGTTTCGGACCGGACAACGACCAAGATGGACACAGGAGAAGAAGACGACATCTATCTTCCGCGGATACGCTGGACCCAGGACCCTAAAAAACTGGCTATCATTCGCCTGAACCGTCACCAGAATAAAATGGAAGTCCTCTTAGCCAATGCCAAAGTCGGAACGATTGTTCCTCTTTACCGGGAAGAAAACAAATATTATATCGACGAAAGCAATCTGGACAATCTGGTCTTTCTGGATAACGGTACACAGTTTGTCATTACAAGCGAGAAAAGCGGCTATATGCACCTCTATCTTTACGATCTCAACGGACGGGAAAGACAAGCGATTACCAAAGGAAATTTCGATATCATCGATTTCTACGGTTATGATCCTGTTCGCAAACTCTTCTACTATTCTTCCTACGAAGAATCTCCACTTGAAAAATACATTTATAGCATTAACGAAAAGGGATTAAAAAAGAAACTGACCCCGGTAAAAGGCTGGAATGAAGCTAGTTTCAGTAAGAACTTCAATTATTATATCAACGTTGTTTCGAATACGGATACTCCTCCGGTCACCGCTCTTTATAATGCTAAAGGCAAACAGGTCAGAGTGCTTGAAGATAATAAAGCGGTGAAAGAGGCGGTGAAAGCATATAATCTGGCAAAACCTGAATTCATTCAAATTCCGGCAGCAGACGGTAAAACGATGCTCAATGCGTGGATCATGAAACCGGTAAATCAGGAAACCGGCAAAAAATATCCGCTGCTGATCACCCAATACAGCGGTCCTAATTCACAACAAGTAAAAAACAACTGGAGTCTGAGTTGGTTGAATTATCTGGCCCAGGAAGGGTATATCGTTGCCTGTATCGACCCGCGTGGTACGGCAGCTCGTGGAGAAGAGTTCCGGAAATGTACGTACATGCAACTCGGTAAACTGGAAAGCGACGATATGATCGCAGCTGCCAAATGGCTGGCCACACAACCTGATGTAGACGTTAAAAATATCGGTATTTGGGGATGGAGTTACGGAGGGTTTATGTCTTCGCTCTGTATCATGAAAGGAAATGACATTTTCACGACAGCGATTGCAGTAGCTCCTGTCACTCATTACAAATATTACGATTCGATCTATACCGAACGCTATATGCGTACACCGGCAGAAAACGAACGGGGTTATGAAGATAATGCCCCCTTGAACTGGGCCGATAAATTAAAAGGCAACCTGTTGATTTGTCATGGTACTGCCGATGATAACGTACACGTACAGAATACCTATGAACTGGCCGAACGTCTGGTACAAGCCAACAAACAGTTCGACATGGCCATTTACACCAACCGCAACCACAGTATCTTCGGAGGCAATACAACCTTGCAGTTGTACAATCGGTTTGTGAAATATTTGAATGAACACATGAAAAGATAAGCGCCGATCAGACGAAACCGCTAATCAATAAAGAAAAAATCAACCTAAAAATTTAAATATGAACTCAATCAAAGACTTAAAACCGACTGCTATCTGGCAGAATTTTTACAAATTGACTCAAGTCCCCCGTCCTTCCAACCACGAAGAACAAGCCCGTAAATTTATGCTCGAATGGGCAAAAGAGAACAATATCGAGGCAGAGATAGACGAGGTGGGGAATATTATTATGAGAAAACCGGCCACTCCGGGTATGGAAAACCGCAAGGGAGTGATTCTTCAGGGCCACCTGGATATGGTACCTCAAAAAAATGAAGATACGGACCATGATTTCGAAAAAGATCCGATCCAAGCTTATGTCGACGGAGAATGGGTACGGGCAAAAGGCACCACTCTGGGGGCTGACAACGGCATGGGAGTTGCTGCCGGTATGGCTATGCTTACGGCGACCGACATTCCTCACGGTCCACTGGAAGTGCTGATCACAGCTACCGAAGAAACCGGTATGGACGGTGCTAACGGTTTAAAACCGGGTGTATTAAAAGGCGACATCTTGTTAAATCTCGACTCAGAAACGGAAGGAGAACTTTATGTAGGTTGTGCCGGTGGTCTTGATTCTACGATCGAATTTAATTACAAGGAAGAAGCTGTACCAGCACAAGTCAAAGCTTTCCGTTTGGGGATCAAAGGTTTGAAAGGAGGCCATTCCGGGATGGACATCAACCTGGGAAGAGGTAACTCGAATAAATTGTTATTCCGTTTTTTGAAAACTTATGCAGCAGAATTAGGTATTCGCATAGCTTCTGTCAGCGGAGGTACACTTCGGAATGCTATTCCGCGTGAATCTTTTGCCCTCGTCGTCATTCCGGCTGCCAACGAAACAAAATTACAGGCAGCTATTAAAGAAGCTGAAGGAATTTATAAAGCCGAATTAAGTGCTAAGGAGCCTACCCTGCAAGTAACCGCCGAAGCTTGTGAGCTACCGGCCTCCGTAATAGACGAATGTACCCAGTTCCGTCTGACCAATTCCATTCTGGCTTGCCCGAACGGAGCTGTCCGGATGATCGATTCGATGCCCGATACGGTAGAGACTTCAAATAACCTGGCCATTGTAAGATCAGAACAAGGAAAAATTATCATCAACACCTTGCTTCGTTCTTCGGTAGAAACAGCCAAAGAAGCCTTGGCACAAACCATTCAGGCAGTATTCGAATTAGCCAAAGCAGATAAAATCATGTTCGACGGCGATTATCCAGGCTGGAAACCCAATCCGGATTCTGCTATTTTAAAAGAAATGCAGGAGATTTATGAACAATTATACGGTAAGAAACCTGCTGTTATGGCTGTTCATGCCGGACTCGAATGTGGTATTCTGGGTTCTAAATATACCCATTGGGATATGATCTCTTTCGGTCCGACCATTTGCTCTCCTCACTCTCCGGACGAACGGGTAAACATCGCCTCGGTCGGAAAATTCTGGGAATACCTCAAAGCTACTTTGAAAAACATTCCTGCTAAATAAAAAAAGAGTCCTCCGGGACTCTTTTTTTTATGTGTCCCCCCTGCAGGCGCTTTTTTACGCCCGCATAAGTTACCGACTTTATAAACTTATGATATAAAATACCGCATCCATTTTACAACTCTGGTATACAAATTACAGATAGATATACCCGGATTACAAATTATTTCCGATTATACAATCTTATATCCTGGTGTATAAGAATAGTTTATCACGGTAAAACTACGACGACCCGAAACGCTAAAGCATTCTACAAACCAAGCGGACAACGTACGTTCCTACCAGACTCCTCCGACAGGATTTCTTCAAATAAAGTTTTTCATTTTTAACAATTTACGTTTTATTCTCTTAGAATTATTAGCATTTTTCAATATTGAATTCAAGATTTTTGTGTAACTTTGTGAGCAAATTGCAACTATTAAATATAATGCTCTTAAAGAAATTGACTTTACCGGAACTCCTTTCTAACAGCTGTTCCAAATTCAAGAACAATTTATCTTTGAACTTTGTTCAAAGTGGCAAACGAACTTACCAGGACTTCTATAACGAAGTAACTTCGATAGCTAATTATCTTCTTTCATCCGGCATTCGAAAAGGTGATAAAATAGCAATTTTAAGTGCTAACATGCCGAATTGGGGTATTACTCAATTTGCTATTGCCCGGATCGGCGCTATTGCAGTACCGGTTCTTCCGGGTTTCAGCAGTATAGAAATACAAAATATTTTAGAACATTCGGAATCTAAAATCATCTTTGTATCTAAATTGCTTTATAAATTAGTCGCCGATATAAAGACGAGTTATCTGGAACAAAAGATTCTGATGAATACTTTCGCCCGGATTCCGGAAGACTATCCGGTAGAAGCGATCGACAAACTGGAGAACAATATCGGTCTGGATAACCTGACTCCCCTTCCTGCAATACAAGTAGAAGAAGAAGATACGGCTTCGATCATCTATACGTCAGGAACTACAGGTTTTTCCAAAGGGGTGGAATTAACTCACCGTAATCTGGTCTGGAATGCGCGGCAATGTGCTACGATCCAACCTGTAAGTATCCAAGACCGTTTTCTCAGCATTTTACCTTTGGCCCATACCTACGAAAATACCCTGGGCCTGTTACTACCGGTGATGTTCGGAGCTCAGATTTATTATCTGGACCGTGTACCGACACCTAAATTATTGGTACCTGCCATGCAGAAGATAAGGCCTACGGTTATGTTATCCGTACCTTTGATCATCGAAAAAATATATAAAACCCAGGTATTGCCTAAATTTACTTCGTCTGCCTTGATGAAGACCTTATATCATTTCGGACCTACCCGGAAATTATTCAATCGGCTGGCCGGAAAAAAACTGATGCAGACTTTCGGAGGAAAAATCGTTTTCTTCGGTATCGGTGGTTCGAAAATAGATCCTGTAGTAGAACGTTTTCTCAGAGAGGCTAAATTCCCTTATGCCATCGGTTATGGTTTGACAGAGACTTCTCCGATGTCTGCAGGTTCTGCTCCCCGGGGAACTTTCTTACAGGGCGTAGGTCCTGCCATGGAAGGGGTGCAAATCAAAATCAACGAACCGGATAAGACCGGCCAGGGAGAGATCTGGATCAAAGGTCCCCATGTTATGAAAGGCTATTATAAAAAACCGGAATTAACTCAGGAAGTATTCAGCGAAGACGGCTGGTTTAAGACCGGAGATTTGGGTTCTTTCGACCGCAAAGGGCGGCTTTCGATCCGCGGACGAATCAAAACCATGATATTAGGTTCTTCCGGTGAAAACATCTATCCCGAAGAAATCGAATCGATCATCAATAATTTCCGTTTTGTCAATGAATCGCTGGTTGTAGAATCCAAAGGGAAATTAGTGGCTATGGTACATTTCAATATGGAAGAACTGGAAAAACAAGTCCAAAAAATAAAAAGCCAGGCCGGAAATTACAAAACCGCTATCAATGACTATATAGAAGAGCAGAAAAAAGAATTATTCGAATATGTAAATTCAAGGGTAAACAATTTTTCCAAGCTTCAATTAGTGCTGGTACAGCATGAACCCTTTGAAAAAACACCGACACATAAGATTAAACGTTTCCTCTACAATAACATCAATATCAAGTAAGGGTTTACGGTTAAAACAGTAATAACGGTGACAGCAGTTAAAACGGTTTAAGACTGTATTGTCACCGTTTCCTTTTGATTAATTTGGGGGATTATTATTCATTCGGCTAAATACAAACTTAACCTAAAAAACGATCTATGAATCTTACATTCAAACTGGCATTAGTTTTTTTTCTATTGCTTACCTTATCTTGTAAAGAGCGGCATTTATTTTCGGATCAATCGGAATTGGCAACAGTGACCCGTGATTTCGAAGACAAACAAAAAGCCCTCCCCCACGGGGACCTGTTCCGGATATTTACAACCTCATTGACTACCGAAGAACGTGAAGCCCTGATGTTTCTCTATGCCTACATGCCCATCGGAGATATCACCGACTATAGCGGGGATTATTATCTGATGAATGTCAGATATGCATTGAAAACCAGACAGGAAATGCCTTGGGGTAACCGGGTTCCTGAACGGGAATTCCGCCACTTTGTTTTACCGGTGCGGGTCAATAACGAAAACCTGGACGAATCGCGGAAAGTATTTTACGAGGAATTGAAAGAGCGGGTAAAAAATCTTTCACTTTACGATGCGATACTCGAAGTCAACCACTGGTGTCACGAGAAAGTGATCTATACTCCTTCTGATTCCCGCACCAGTTCGCCCTTAGCATCGGTTAAAACCGCTTATGGACGTTGTGGTGAAGAATCGACCTTTCTGGTTGCCGCTCTCCGTTCTGTAGGAATCCCGGCACGTCAGGTTTATACTCCCCGCTGGGCGCATACCGACGATAACCATGCCTGGGTAGAAGCCTGGGTAGACGGACAATGGCATTTTCTGGGAGCTTGCGAACCGGAACCGGTATTGGATTTAGGCTGGTTCAATGCACCGGCGAGCCGGGGGATGCTGATGCACACCAAAGTATTCGGTCGCTACAACGGCCCGGAAGAAGTCATGAGCCGAACCTCCGGTTATACCGAAATCAATGTTATCGGCAATTATGCCCCGACGACACAGGCAACAGTTACCGTCACAACGCCGGACAACCAACCGGTAAAAAATGCACAAGTCGATTTTAAACTATATAATTACGCAGAGTTTTACACCGTAGCATCTAAAACGACAAATGACCAAGGCAAAGCCTCTTTATCAGCCGGAAAAGGAGATATGCTGGTCTGGGCCACCGACGGCGAACGATTCGGATACGGCAAACTCTCTTTTGCAAAAGATGCTGCAATCACCATCATCCTGGATAAACAAGCCGGAGAGGTAAGTACCCTAGCACTCGACATCGTACCTCCGGCCGAGCATGTCAACCCGGTTACCGTTACCCCGGAACAACGGGCAGAGAACACCCGCCGGATGGCAATGGAAGATTCGATCCGCAATGCCTATACAGCCACTTTTATAAATGCCGGACAAGCTGACGACATCGCCGGTGAATTAGGTTTACCTTCAGCCCCTTTGACGAAACTTCTTATTGCCAGCCGGGGTAACCACGACCAGATACTCGGTTTCCTGCGCCATACACCGAAAGCTCAGCGAGTTCAGGCGTTGCAATTATTGCAAGTGATTTCTGACAAAGACCTGCGTGATACTCCCGAAGCCGTACTCAAAGACCACCTGCAACACACGCCGGTATCTGAAAATCCCTTATTCGACGCGTATATCCTGAATCCACGAATAGCCAATGAAATGCTTACAGCCTATAAAGACTTTTTTCAAAAAGCGATATCTCCCGGGTTAGCCGAAAAAATCAAGGAGAACCCCTCCTTCTGGACCCAATGGTGTATTAAAAATATTTCAATCCAGGACGAACTGAATCCGCAGCATATTCCGATGATGCCTCAAGGAGTCTGGAATTCCCGGATTGCCGACCAACATTCCAGAGCTATTTTTTATGTAGCAGTTTTGAGGAGTCTGGGTATAGCCTCACGTATCGACGAAGTAACCGGTAAAACCCAATATGCCGGAACCGACGGTAAATGGCAGGACGTCGATTTCACTGCCACAACCGAAGCAAATATTCCACAAGGGAAATTGGTTGCCACTTACAAGCCTGTAAAAGCACTCACCAATCCCTTATATTATTCTCATTTCACCCTTTCGAAATATCATAACGGAACATTTCAACTATTGACTTTTCCCGAAGACAACAGTAGTAATTGGGAGAACCTCTTAAAGCACCCGATGTCCCTGGACACCGGATACTATATGCTGGTTACCGGTACCCGGTTAGCCAGCGGCGGTGTACTGAGTAATACGACATTTTTCAATATCGAAGAAGGAAAAACGACCACAACCGAACTCATCATGCGGGAAAATCCGGACGAAGTGAAAGTGATCGGCAGTTTGAATTCGGAAGCTTTCTTCCTTCCGGCAAATAGCTCTGCCCCTCAGAGTATCCTGCAAACCACCGGACGCGGATATTTCATTATCGGTATACTAGGGGCCGGTCAGGAACCGACGAACCACGCCTTACGGGATATAGCGGCTTTAAAACAGGATTTCGAGACATGGGGACGAGGCATGGTATTGCTTTTCCCGGATGAAAAACAGTTAAAAAGTTTTCATCCCACAGAATTTCCGAATCTCCCCGGTACTATTACTTTAGGAGTAGACCAAAATCAGACGATACAAAAAATGATTCAGGAAAATATGAAACTATCGCATGACAATCTGCCGATTTTCGTCATCGCCGATACGTTCAACCGGATCGTTTTTATCTCCCAAGGCTATACGATCGGATTAGGAGAACAATTGATGAAAACGATACATAAATTATAGTTAAAACACAGGTTTATATTTTTCTTTCTATTCGATTCCAGGTTTTATGCCGTCAGACCGGTTCGCCTGGAACGATCCGGTAAGGCTTTCCTTCACTGACCGGGGGAACTCCTCGCAAGCTCGTCAGACACCACCGGTCGGACGTTCGGAAAACCTAACCGGATCCTCGTTCCTGCTCCAATGGTCTTCCGCCACAAATCCCTGCATCTTCTGTTTGTACTACAGTTCAAAGGAAGGAGAAGAAAAAGAAATCAGAAAACCTCTGTTTCATAGTGTTCCTGTTTTCCAAATCAAGATTAGCTTTCCATGCAGTGATAACGGGAGTCTGCGGTGTTCGTGTTCGGGGACCATTGGAGCTTTGGCGAGTGTCGTCTTGCTTTTTCTGAACGACCGACCGGTGGTGTCTGAGCGAAGCGAGTTCCGCCGGTCAGTGAAAGAAAAAGCCAGATGACCGACAGAAGCGACCGGGTCTCCGAACACGAACACCGCAGACGAATAAGTAACAGAACAAACCTACATTATCTCAGGCCTTCAAGTCGTCAGTACACCAGCCTCCGGATCACTTCCTCCACCTTCTCGCTACTACTTACCTCACGTCCGTACTCATCCACTTGCACCGTACCTCCCATTGAAACAGCCGGATTGCGATAAACCATATCGCTCCCGAGGCGGATACGGGCAGAAAGATGGAATTCGAAGGCACCGGTGCTTTCGGCAATCTTCCGCACATTAGCCGCATTGACCCCACACCCGGGCATAATAATTACGTTCCGGGCCCGGGCCACCAATTCTTTCAGCAAAGGCACTCCGGTTTCAGCAGAATTACTTTGTCCGGAAGTCAGAATTCGTGCACACCCGAGCTTTTCGATCGTCTGCAAAGCCTGAAAAGGATCACGGCACATATCGAAAGCCCGGTGAAAAGTCACCGACATTTCTCCGCAAGCAGCCATTAATTTTCTCATAACGCCTTCGTCCACTTCTCCTTCACGGGTCAAACAACCGAAAACGACTCCATCGACCCCCAGTTTTCGTGCCATTTCTATATCCCTGTACATCACTTCAAGTTCATCCTCCCGGTATAGGAAATCACCCCCTCGTGGACGTACGATCACATGCATCCCTGCAGGCATTAACTCTCTTACTAAACAAATCTCACCATACGAAGGAGTCGTTCCTCCCTCCGGCATTCCGGCACAAAGCTCTATCCGATCCGCCCCACCTGCAAGAGCAGCTCTCACACTCTCCACAGAATTAGTACAAACCTCTATTTTAAAATCCTGACGTCGCATACAACTATCTGTCTATTATTTTATGGTCAATTCGATCACGTAATCCAGCTCGGCAGGCACTTCAGCCAACTCCAAAACTACCCCATTCTTATCTTGTGAAAACTTCACCGGTTTCCGGTCTTTAAATACGACAGCACTTTTCACTTTCCCCGTCGTCAAAGGCAAAAACAATCCTTTATCAGGCAAATTCAGAATATGTACATACAGCTTATCTCCTTTGCGGGTCGTTACCCCCCAATCTCTGGGACTGATATCTCCCCCCCGTGTTCCATAAATCGTCTCTCCATATTGCTTCGTCCACTCTCCGATTGCTTTCAGTCTTTCGAGTGCAGCAGCAGGCAATTCCCCGTTAGGCTGCGGTCCGATATTCATCAGGAGGTTTGCATTTCTACCGGCAGCTTTCACCAGATAATGGATCAAGGTTTTCACCGATTTATAATTCTGGTCTACAATTTTATACCCCCACATGCCATTCATCGTCTCGCAAGTCTCTAACGGCAAACGGCTGATGTCCTGTCCGGACAATCCGGCATTATTCTCTCCGGGCAAATCCCGTTCAAAAATCTGAATATCTTCACCGGCAAAAGGTACCTGATGATGGTTATTACCGATCAGACAAGCCGGTTGTAACCGATGGATCATGGCATATTGTTCAGGCAACTGCCAATCGAATCCGGGATCCTGATCATGATCCCACCAACCGTCGAACCAGATGGCACCGATCGGTCCGTAATTGGTCAGCAACTCAGTAATCTGATCGTTCATAAACTGATAATACGTTTTCCATTCTCCATGGGTCGTACGTCCCGTACCACGTCCGGTCCGCCCCAACGGATAATAATCGTCCCGGTCCCAATCCAGATGAGAATAATAAAGATGCAATTTTATCCCTTGTTTATGACATTCTTCTGCCAATTCCTTCAAAACATCCCTGCCGAAAGGTGTCGCCTTGACGATGTTATAATCCGTAAACCGGGAATCGAACATAGAAAACCCCTCATGATGCCGGGTAGTAAAACAAATATATTTCGCTCCGGCCGCTTTTATTGCAGCCACCCATTCAGCCGCATCGAAACGGGAAGGATAAAAAGCAGAAGCCAACTTGCGGTATTCCATGTGGTCCAGGTTCTGGTTCGTCATCACCCATTCTCCCTGAGCCAACATACTATACAACCCCCAATGTAAAAAAATACCGAATTTACTATCCTGAAATTCTTTCCGGGCTTCCAGATTTTCAGGAGACGGTACATAAGCATCCTGAGCCTTTCCACCCAAACAGAGCAGAAGTAATCCTAATACAACAAATCTTTTTTTCATAATTATGGTTATTTATTTAATTCTAAAATCCAGCATCGTCTTTCCATCCAATGTCATTTGCACTTTATCGCCCGGTCTGAGCCCCCGGAAACGGAAGGGGTGTCCGCAAAACAGATAATCACCGATTTTCAATGTATGAAACTCAGACGCAAAAGCAATCAATTTTTCAATACCCACCGGTAAATGCTGTCTATTCCCGGAAGTAACGGCTTCACCGTTGACCTTCATTTCATAGTTTGCCTCCCTGGCTTCCTCTATACCCATCAAAGCACTGATAGCACAAGAGCTGTCAAAAGAGGCTGCCATGATCCCGGGTAATTTTTTTGCAATCAGCTGTTCCTCCAGCGAATCGGCATAAAACCGGACTCCGACTCCGATCTCTTCAAAATAACGGCCGGCAAACCGTTCTCCCACACTTTTTCCCAACTTACAAATTCTGACAACCAACTGAGGCACACCGCTCACTTGTTGTGTATAATCCGGTATATAAAAATCCCCGTTATTCCTCAACAGCACATCATCCCCCACCGGTACGACAGCCACCTCTCCGGCGTCGTTATATTCCGCACACAGTATTTTCATACTTCAATCTTATAAATCAAACTACCGGCTTCCCGTTTAGGTACGTGATGGCCACCTTCAGCATCCCTCCAATACCGATAATCCTCCCCTTTCATTTGTTCCAGCACCACCTTTTCTTTCGGTTTTCCCAAAGCAATCACGTAGTTGATTTTCAGCTCTTCGGGTAAGTGAAACAGACGACGTAAATCTTCATTCCGGAAAGCCTTGATTATACAGCCTCCCCACCCCTTTTCTACCGCTCCCAATAAAATCGTCTGGGCCTGAATGCCGTCATCGCACAAACAATTTTCAACAATCCGGGTATCTAACAACTGGATCAGGTAAGCAGCCGGACGTTCTCCTTCTTCAGGTCCGTCCCAATCTTTCAGATATCCCGCCCAAGCCAGCTGTGGAAAAACCTCCGCACACTTTTCCTCCTCATGAACAATTACATATTTCAAGGCTTGTGCATTCCGGGCGGAAGCACACAAACAAGTCAAACCGACCAATTCTGTCAATTCTTCCTCTGAAATCCGTACCTCTTGCTCAAACCGCCGATAGCTACGATTTCTCAATAATAAATCTTTCAACATATCTGTTTACTTTCAGGTTTATCCTATTTTCGCTGTTTTAATCATTATAAATTGTAAATTTGCCGATACCAGTAGTCCCTACCGACTATTCAACAAAAATAACAACAAAATACAATAAGCCCAAATAACTCTTTAACTTTTAATTCGATATATGGCTTCTTTTCTTCAGTTACTGGCAAAGGATATTATCCGGAAATACGGTACGGATTTCGCCGATCTGACTATTATTTTTCCTAATAAAAGAGCCGGTCTCTTTTTGGCCGAAGAACTCTCCCGCCAAATCGACCGTCCGGTGTGGATGCCGGAGATCCTGACTTTGACAGAATACATCGAAAAGCATTCGGGTCTGAAAAAAGCTGAAACACTTTCTTTAATTATCAAACTCTACAAATCTTATACAGCCGTATCAGGTTCTTCCGAGAAATTCGAAGATTTCTATTTTTGGGGAAATATGCTACTGGCTGATTTCGACGATATCGACAAATACCTGGTAGATGCCAAAGATCTTTTTTCTAATCTGATAGCACTCAAAGAATTGGATTTGAACTTCCCGTATCTGACCGAAGAACAAATCAAGGCCATACACCGATTCTGGAAGAGCTTCAATCCGGAAAAATTCAGCCGGGAACAACAAGAATTCCTAAAAGTGTGGGATAAATTATATGCCACCTATACTCATTTCAAAACTCACCTGGCTGAAACCGGAATCTGCTATGAAGGAATGAACGAACGGTATTTTTGCGAACATATAGAAACCTATGCCCATCCTGCACATATATTAATCGCGGGTTTCAACGCTTTGAACTTATGCGAAAAAAAGATCTTTTCGTTTTGGCAAGATTCGGGAATAGCCCGCTTCTACTGGGATTACGATATTTATTATACTGCTGATGAACATCAGGAAGCAGGCCATTATATCCGGGAGAATCTAAAGCTGTTTCCGAACGAATTGGATATCGAACATTTCAATAACTTCAGATACAACGGCAAAACCATCGAATACCTGGCTGTCCCCTCGACGATCGGTCAGGCCAAGCTTCTTCCTGCCCTGACCGAAAGTCTCCGGGAAGAGAATCCGCGACAGACAGCCATCGTGTTATGTGAAGAACAGATGCTGATTCCCGTGATGCATTCGATTCCGGAGTATTTCTCAAAAATCAATGTTACGATGGGGTATCCGGCACGCAACACTTCGGTGGCGGCCCTCATTTCTATGTTATGCGATTTAAAAAATTATGCCAGGCAGGAAGGCGACACCACCTACTACTATTACAAACCGGTCATCGCTCTGCTGAATCACAAATTAATCAAAGACCTATGTCCTGAAGAGATTCAGCAGATCACCAACTATATCAATCAAAAGAACATCGTCTATGTTATAGAAAAAAGTTTACACTTTCATGAGCTCACCCGGGCTATTTTTTCCTCCGACCAGCACGAAAAGATACCTGTATATCTACTGAAAATCCTGAATTTGCTGACCCGGTCGGTATTGAAAGAAGAAGCCGATCCTATCGAAAAAGAATTTGTCTTTACGGTATATACCCAAATCCAAAACCTGCAAAATACATTCGAAGAAGAGGGCATCGAGCCGGAGAACAAACTTTATATGCAAATCATCAATAAAGTGATCGGTAATCTCAGTATTCCTTTTTCGGGAGAACCTCTGGAAGGCTTACAACTGATGGGATTAATGGAAACCCGTATGCTGGATTTCAATCATCTGATCATCCTTTCGGCCAACGAAGGTATTTTACCCAAAACCACACTTCCCGCTTCGTTTATTCCTTATAACCTCCGATTCGGTTTCCGTTTGCCCACCCCCGAACACCAGGACGCTGTTTTCGCCTATTACTTTTACCGGCTTTTACAACGTTCCAGAGACATTCATATTTTATATACTTCAGGCGTAAAAGGGATGAACGGAGGGGAAATGAGTCGTTTTCTCTATCAAATCAAATATGAATCGGGACTTACCGTAGCGGAAAGGAATTTCCAAAACCCGATTTCTACCCAAAATCCCAAAGAAATCAGAATCGGTAAAACCCCGCCGATACTCCATATTCTGGAGCGGTATACCCGATCGGAGGATCAGACGATCTCTCCTTCGGCCCTAAACACTTATATGGAATGTTCCCTGAAATTTTATTTCAAATACATAGCACAAATAAAAGAGAAAGAAGAACTGGCCGAAGAACTGGACCACCGTCTTTTGGGAAATATCTTTCACGAATGCTCCGAATCACTGTATGCCACGATACCTGGAGGCGAAATCACGAAAGCGGCCATCGATACCATTCTGGCCAACGGATCTCTGATCGAAGAACACATCCGCCGTTCTTATCTAAAAGTATACGACCCGAAAATTTCCAGGCTGATCGATAGCGGCAGCAACGAACTGATCCTGGGAGTAATCAAAAAATACCTCCGGGAGATGTTTTCTTACGATAAAAAGATATGTCCTTTCCGGTTGCTGGCTATGGAGAACCGTTTTCACGTGCCTGTAAAAATCGGTATCGAAGGCCAGGAAAAGACAGTTTTCGTCGGAGGTTTCATCGATCGCATAGACCGTACCGATCAAGGCATCCGGGTAATAGACTACAAAACAGGAGCCGATACGACGGCTTTCAAAAGTATCGCTTCGGTTTTCGATCCGGCAAATCCTACCCGGAATAAAGCAGCTTTTCAGACCATGGTGTATTGCCTGATGTACGATCATGTGCATCCCAGCGAACAGCCTCTGATCCCTGGAATTTACAGTACCAAACTGTTGTTCG
This sequence comes from Odoribacter sp., assembly GCF_985060555.1. Lineage (NCBI taxonomy): Bacteria > Pseudomonadati > Bacteroidota > Bacteroidia > Bacteroidales > Odoribacteraceae > Odoribacter > Odoribacter sp. Next base: position 25,219 of record NZ_CFKYFN010000033.1, read on the forward strand.
GAAAAGATTATGATTTCCGGTTAAAATGTGATAAAGAGCTGATACAAAATTTCCGGTATTATCAGCAGGAGTTTTCGGATCATCTCCGGCAGTTACTGGAAGAATTATTCTCCCCGGAACATCCTTTTTGCCAAACCGATAACGAAAAGAAATGCCGGACTTGCAGTTATGCCGGAATATGCCGCAGATAAAAACGAGAAAGGCCACCGTTTAGCAGTGGTCTTTCATTTCGTAATTCATTGTTTCAGCTCATTTTAGCGTCTTTTGTATCAATACTCGTCCTCGTTGAAGAAATTTATCTATATTGATTATCAATATATTATGCAGAAAACAATGAAATTTGCACAAACAAACCGCACCGTCTGAGACGGTCTGAGGCGATGGGAGGAAATGGTGGACAAACAAATACTTTTGTATTCGATTGAGCAATCATAGTGGATATTAGAAGGCTCTTATATTATACTTAAATACAATATCACTCTTTCTTTCCTCTGTGGATTCCTCCTCCAAGCCACTTGGCTGTAACAAGCCAGTTTTCATAATAGTAAAACCATTCTGAAATCCAAGGAATAATTTCTGTTATTTTGTGCGAAGCATTCCACTCTTCTGATGGACGATGGTAGATACAGAGATGCTGCTTATCCGTATTATAAACATGTGGCAATCCTTTTTCTCCTTCACACAGAGATAACTTATCTAGAGCGAACACATCCACATGTTTTCCTTCTTTGTAGCAAATCTTGAATTGATAGGTTCCGCTTAAAGAGGATGGTTGCACGGAATACTTCCAGCAGAAACTCGTTGGAGTTTCTGCATAGAAGTGTCCATTGGGATACGCTTGTTGCAAAAAAGCCTTCTGATGTGTTTTTGTAAATTTCTTTTCTCTTTGCATTTATTCGTCTCCATGGAATGTATGAGCTTTTACAACTGTACCAACAATTCCTAAAGTACCTGTTATCGTAGCTCTTAATGTGTTATTATCTCTGTTCTTACGCTGATTGTCGGCAATCGCACTAAAAGTCCTCTGCACTACATCTCTACCGAAAGGTTTATTCATCGACTCAGCAATTAATTGCAAACCGCCTCTTTTTTCAATGATTTGCTCCACATCTTGCTTTACTTGTTTTAACCATGCAAAGAAGTTTAACTGTTTCTGCGGTGTTTCTACCCATTTGTCGGCAAAGTTCTCATCAGGATTTACGGGATTACGCACAATACACAGATCGGTATTTGGTTCATGTTCGATATATCTCTCCATGCTGTTGACTACGTTTACCAACGCATCAAGTACATCTGTTTCCTTGTTGTAAGCACGTGCTGCTAGTGTTGTGATAATAATAGAGATTGGCTTGCTTTCATCGCCGTTAAACATTAAGTCACGGTGACGTTTAAGTATTTGAACAACACGTTGCAAAGGACTTTTCTTCTCTTTATATGCTGGCACATTGCCAACTTTAGCTTCGGAAAACAACAGTAGGAATATCCTTAATGAGTTTTATGAGGTCTTTTAGTGCGCGAGTTTGCGAAGCTGGATTCTCTCCAAGTTTACTAAGACCGGCTTGCAAAGTCAAAAAGATCTTTTCATAGACAGAGCGATAGTTCGCACTTACCAAACGGTCGAAATTGTTAAGTGCAGCACTCAGGTCTGCCACATTAAACATAGAATCAGGCTTCAACCATGTACTGAACAGATACTTATACTCGATAAAGTATCCGATATTGTTCTTACAGTACTCAATAGTATCCTTTGCATTAGCATCTTCATAGTCTTCAACAAGAAAAGGCATATCCTCGTCAGTCCATCCATCCTTACGAAGATATTGCTCCTCGTTGTCACAGAGGAACTTGTAGAAAATAAGACCAAGGATATAATCTTTGTATTCGTTGGCATCGATCTTCGAACGCATCTTGTTCGCCGACGCCCATATTTTATTTGCAAGTTTCTGCTTATTCATATATTTACTTTCTAATTATTCTATGCTAGTAGTGTTTTATACATATTTTGACAATTAATTTGACCTTCAGCCAATTTGGTCATTAAGTCACTATGCCATTTTACAACATCCATTACCTAATTAAGGCAAGACCTAAACATGAAATTTAAATCAACCTTCTTGTGTGAACCATCTTGTATAATTATCGATCAGATTCCCTATGATGTAAGATATTGCTTTAGGCATGATGGAACATTCGGCTTACCTATAACCGCTTTTACCCACAATCAATCTTTCAAACATCCAACAGGAACAACATAGATTCCATCAGTCCGTCTATAGGCAAAGTCTCCTACACCAGTTAGTACCATACAAAATGCAGGTGCCTTCATTCGGGAGGTGTCAATAATATTGGTAAGTGCAGTTAATGTTTTAGCACCATCCTCAATAAGTTTTTCTCCGCCTAATTTTATCTCAATTAAACCATATGCACCATTACGCAAATGCACCACAGCATCACATTCCAAACCATTTTTATCCCTATAATGGTAAACCGAACCATCTAAAGCATCCGCATAAACACGAAGATCACGGATACACATCGTCTCAAAAAACAATCCGAATGTATTCAAATCATTAATCAGGTCATTAGGCCCAAGTCCCAAAGCAGCAACTCCCAATGAAGGATCTACATAATATCTTGTGTCAGATGTGCGCACTGCTGTTTTGCTTCTCAGATTTGGATTCCATGCCGGCATATCTTCTATCACAAATATTTTTCGTAAAGCAGTAAGGTATGCTCCTACTGTCTCATCGCTGATGTTTCCTGTCTCATTTGTTGATATATCAGCAAGAATCGTTGCTATGCTTGCTTGAGAGCCCTGATGTCTGGCATATGAACGCATTATTCTCTTTGCTCGCTCCTCGTCTCTTTTTACGTTATCTACTCGCGATATATCACTATTTGTAATGGCTTTATAATACTCCGTTACTTGCGATAATGCTGCCTTTTCAGTTTTCTTTTGCAGAGACTTAGGCCATCCGCCACGACAAACGGCAAATGCAAGCATTGGTAAGGTCAGTTTATTTAATGCTCCTATTCTGTCAGGAGTAAGAAACAAATCCGACAAACTAACCTCTCCTGTAGATTCTCCTGACTCCCAAAGACTCATAGGACGCATAGTAAGCCATCCGTATCTTCCGGTTCCAGTATGATGAATTTCTTTCATATCAACTGGAACTGCAGATCCTGTAAGCATAAACTGACCATCGTCATCTCTATGGTCAACTTCAAACCGAATGGCATCCCAAAACTGAGGAACATGTTGCCATTCATCAATCAAACGTGGAGTTTCTCCTTCAAGCAAAAAACGGATATTTGTTTGTGCCATCTGTTTATACTGTTCTTGCTTTACCGGGTCGTCCATATAGATGATGCTTTTAGCTTGTTGTTCAGCCGTAGTCGTCTTACCACAAGCTTTTGGACCTTCAATTAAAACAGCACCCATTGCCTCTAACTTATCACGCAATAATTTATCTGCTATTCGATTTTTATATTCCATAGATACATAGTTTTTGCAAAGATAGGGAAATAGTTTATGAATCATATAAATTGCAATACAAATTTGGAAGTTTGGACGAAATCCATTTGGTAATTTGGCCTATTTTTGCTTGGTAATTTGGCGAATTATAATTATTTCCTTCGATAACTTTTCGTTTGCTGCTTACATACTGTTACTACCGCAAACATCAGACACCTTCTCCGATACGCCTCTTCCTCCTCATCCGGCCTTCTTCCGTCCCAGCGAAGGTCTGAGTCGGAGTTGCCACCACCGCCGGATGAAACAGCGACAGGCTGTCCGCAAATCAAAGCATCTGCGATGGTGAAGATTCTTTCCCGTACAGACGGCTCAGCCAACTGGTCAAGAAATGTCTGCATTTGTTCAGTCTGATTATCGTTGAGATCCGTCAGTCGTACATACTCCTGTTGCAACCATTTAAGCTCCCGATAGTCCAGCAACGCATTATTCTGCACCGCCTGTATCTGCTGTTCGGCATCTTTCCGATACAGTTCTTCAATCTGACGGACAATCTTCACGAATCGGCTGGCGATAGACCTGTTCTGCTCCTCA
>NZ_CFKYFN010000034.1:0-61691 GCF_985060555.1 Odoribacter sp.
GATATTCATCGAAGGAATGACGGCCAGATCGGGCAACCCGTTCGACGCCCACATTCAGGTCAATGCCAAGCGCAGGAGCGTGGAGTTCATCTTCGAGAACGACAAGCTCTTCAACCGGCAGTACCTGGGAGGCGTGGAACTGACCAAGAAGCAGGTGGAAGGCCTCAATGCGGGCAAGGCCATCTTCGTGGAGGGCATGAAGCGCAAGGACGGGGAACTGTTCTCCTCCTACGTGAAGCTCGACGAGGCGACGGGCCGCCCGTCCTACACCCGCTACAACCCCGACTCCCCTGAAGGCGCGCGGGAAATCTACATCCCGAACGAGATAGGCGGCGTGAAAATCACTTCCGAGGAGCAGAAAGAGCTGCGCGAAGGACGCCGATAATCTTGACGGGCTTATAATACATTCTGATCAAGGATGGCAATATCAACACTTCGGATACAGACAGCGTCTTGAGGATTACAATATAATCCAAAGTATGTCCCGAAAAGGCAATTGTCTTGACAATGCCATGGCTGAAAACTTCTTCGGCATAATGAAATCCGAATTGCTTTATGCCGAGAAATTTGAGTCGCCGGAAGCCTTTATAAAGGCTTTGAATGAATATATTGATTATTACAACAATAAAAGAATCAAATCCCGGTTAAATGGAAAGAGTCCGGTACAATACCGAACTCTTTCTATAACTGGATAATGTTTAACCTGTCCAACTTTTAGGGTGCACTTCACTTTTTTGGACAGCCCCATAAATAGTTGTTAAATAGTTGATTTATAGATAGCCTTTCTTTTTGCTTTCTTCATTAATGGCTTTACGAAGCGTATCTAAAAATTCGGTTATTTTTGATGGTTTACGACTAACGACACTTTCATGCTTCTTATGCACATCGCCCAATTTAATATTGAAAAGGTATTCAAAGGCTCTTCCGATTTCTGTAAGTGGTGCTTCTGTACCACTGCGCGTTACCACTCTTTTAGATAGGAACAATCCACTAACTATCTCCATAATCTCAATAAGATAGGTTTCGTCTGTAAGGTAGAGCGGCGAGAGTGGAAGTTTATTCTTCCGGTTTTGGAATTGAACCGGATATTTAATTTGCATATTGAGTATGCGGATTTCCGTATTTACAAGTCCTATCGCTTCATCAATAAGCAATGACAAGGCGTTTTTCCCCCTGCTCAAATTGTACTCGATACGACTTGAGCCTGTTTAGTCCAAAAGAGAAGTAACGTAATAATACAGCGTAGTCCTGTTCCTTTATAGCAATACTTACTAAGTGATTGGCAAGTTCTTGCAATGCGGCCGTAAAATCATTTACGGCAAACTCTTTCTGTGAGTGTTCCGATAATAGTCGGAAAAATCTCAAATCTGATAAGTCTTTCATAATTAATACATTTACATATTGATAAATTGCGTTGCTTTGCTGAGGATTGCGTTGATACAATTCTCCCGTAGCCAGCGGTTTGAATGAGTTTTTTCATACCGGTTATATTTTGTTGTATTTATAATTTACGGTTATTTTTTCCACCAATCGTCCACCTCTTTGCTCGGTTGTAGGTTTCCCACATACGAGCGTATTCTCCTTTAAGAGCAAGTAGCTGCTCATGTGTTCCCTGCTCGGCTATCACACCCTTATCTACATACAGAATTCGGTCGGCATTGGTGATTGTAGACAATCGGTGAGCGATGACCAATACCGTCTTTCCTTTGATGAGATGAGAGAATGCTGCCAGAATCTTACCTTCGTTTTCGGGGTCGGCAAAGGCGGTGGCTTCGTCCAGCAAGATAATAGGGGAGTCTTTTAATATGGCGCGAGCCAAGGCTATGCGTTGTGCTTCACCACCAGAGAGGTAGATGCCTCCTTCGCCTACCAATGTCTGATAACCATTGGGCAAGGATTCTATAAACTCATGGCATTGAGCGGCACAGGCAGCCCGTGCCACTTCCTCAAAGGTTGCAGTCTTGTTACCCATACGGATATTCTCCTCGATGGTATCGAAGAAGAGCATATTATCCTGAAAGACAAAAGCGACGTTGTCCATCAACACCGAAGTGGGAATCTCTTTGACTGGCACTCCTCCTATTAAGATTTCTCCGCTTTGAACGTCCCAAAAGCGGGCGGCAAGCATAGCAACGGTACTTTTACCGGCTCCCGAAGGACCGACTAATGCAGTTATCGTACCGGGATGGGAGATGAAAGATATCGCTTTGAGTATCGGCGTGGTGTCGTAGGCAAAAGAGACGTTGCGAAATTCCACTGAAGCGTCTTTGGGGTGTCGGGGAATGTCAGGCTCTTCGATTTCGTCCATATAGAGAATGTCATCAATCTTCTGTACACCCATGTTGTTCTGATTCAGAAAGCTGCCTATCCACAAGAGTTTAAGCACGGGAAAGAAAACAGCCACGCCGAAAAACAGGAACATGAGTAGCACCGGCACGAAAGTGGCATACGAGGCACTCCCCACAAGCAGCCACACTGCCACGGGAATGATGAAGAGCAGTGCCGAAGAGAGTATGGTAAGGAAACCTACATATGTGGGTTGGTATTGTACGTTTACCTCGTTGGCAAATTTGCGGTACTCCTTGATGTCGTCATTGAGTTTGCGATAGGCATTAGTCGATTCGGTGAAGGTCTTCACCACCTGAATACCGCGAATATATTCCACAATACTAGCATTCATTCTGCCTAAGGTCTCCACATACCGTTTGGAAACCTCCCGGATTTTTTTGCCGGTGTACATTCTTCCCATCACATAGAATGCCATCGCCAGCACAGCCAATACTACGATAGCCAACCGCCAGTCTACGGCAAACATATAGCTGACGAGAATCAGCGGAAAAAGTAGGGCAGTTACGATGTCAGGGATATGGTGGGCAATAAACAGTTCGATGCGCTCCACGTCGTCGCTCATTATTTTCTTCAGTTCTCCCGAAGCCCGGCGGGAAAAGAACCCCAAGGGCAAACGAACCATTTTTTGTACTAGCTGCATTCGTATTTCATACAGAATGTTGAAAGCGGCAATGTGCGAGAGCATGAGGGAAGCAAACGTGAGCACTCCGAAAGCGAAGAAAGCTCCCAAGGCGATATAGCTCCACAGCCAGATGTATGCCTTGTCAATCAATGAGGGATCAAGCGCATGCTCTGCCAACTCGATGAGAATATTGTACACCGCTATGATCGGCACAAACTGCACGATGGCGGTGATAACTGCCAACAACATCGCCCCGATGAGCAGCCGACGTTTAGTGCCGGCTATTTCTATCAACCGTGCCAGCCCGGTCTTGCGTTTATTTGTATCCATAGCCTTACTGTTTATTCGATTGTTTGAACTTCCATCCTTTTACCCGTTGTTGTTCCTCCCAAAGATTGCGATACAGTCCTTCCTCTGCCAAAAGAGCTTGATGCTTGCCTTGCTGCACCACCCGTCCTTGGTCTATCACTACAATATTATTGGCACCTATCACCGTGCCCAAGCGATGAGCGATGATGACTACAGTCTTTTCTTTCACCAAGTCGTTGATAGCATCTTGGATGTGAACCTCGTTTTCGGGATCGAGCGAAGCGGTTGCCTCGTCAAGCAACACGATGGGCGCATCTTTCAAAATGGCACGGGCAATAGAGATACGCTGTTTCTCTCCACCGGATAGTGTGCTACCTCCTTCACCCACCATCGTTTCGTAGCCATCAGGCATAGCGGTGATGAAGTTGTGGCATTGCGCCTTGCGTGCGGCAACTTCTATCTCTTCGCGGGTAGCTGTCTCACGTCCCACGCGGATGTTGTTATAAATGGTATCGTTGAAGAGATACACATCCTGAAAGACGATGGAAACTTGTTGCATCAGTGTATGCACGGTGTAGTCTTTGATGTTTCGTCCGCCAAATAGGATTTCCCCCTCGCTTACATCCCAGAAACGGGCAATGAGTCGTGTCAATGTCGTTTTGCCCGAACCCGATGGTCCCACAAAAGCGGTCAGTTCCTTTTCGGGAATGGTAAGCGATACATCCCGAAGTACGGGAATATCGGCATTATAGCTGAAGCTGACGTGACGGAACTCTATCTCTGAGTTGACAACATCTTCTATTATACCCTCCGGAAGTACGGGCGTTTTGCAAAGAGCATCAATGCGTTCGGCTCCCAGCTTCATGTAGTTGATGAGGGCGATAAAGGTCAAGGCGTTGATGAGTGGGGCATAGATAGCCGATCCTGCCAGCAGGAACATGATGTAAACGGGCATGGAGACTTTGGCATTTAACAACATCGAGAAGCCAAGTAGCATAATAAGAACCAGGCCGCCATTGAGCAGAGTGGAAGCCAGCGTGATGCTGGGTGCGGGAGCCGCTTCCAAACGGATGCTCTCCCGCTTTAGATCACGGAAAGCTCGTTCCAAGCGTTCAAACTTATTGCCGCTCAGGTTGAAAGCCTTAATCAGGCGGATACCTTGTATATACTCGATCATGCGCGAAGCGGCATTGGTCTTTATTTTTTGATGCCTCTTGCCCAAGGTTGCCACAAAGTGATTGGTGAGCCACATCATGGGGTATGCCAATGGAATGACAGCTGCTGCCGCCAAAGCTAATTGCCAGTTGAAGAATGAGAGCGAAACCAAAGCGACGATGGGCATCGCCAGCCCGCCAAAGAACTGACCGATAAGGTGAGTAGTGAGCATCTCCACGTTGTTATAGTCGCTGACAATGTATGCCCCGATGTCGCCGGGATCACGACTATTGAAGAAACTCATCGGCAGTTGGCGCAGGTGATTGACCACTTCCAAACGACCATCGCAACAAATGTCGTAGCCGTCTTTATAGGCTACAAGGTATGCCTTTTTGCTAATGAGCCAAAGGCAAACGAGAGAAATTAGAAGCATTAGGCACGCCCAACCTATGTTCACGAGGTTGAGCGGTGTGCCGGGATTTTGCAGAGGTTTGAATACCTCCCACACCACGAGCAGCATTGCCCCATACGGTGCGCCACGAAAAAAGTACTCCGCAACCGTCCAGCCTATCAGCGGACGCAAGCGACGGGGCTGCCCCATCGTGGCGGAATTGAGTATTTGAGAGAGATTGTTCATAAGGTTGCTATTTGAGTAAGAAGTATCTGGGAGTTCTCGCTTTGTACCGCGCATAGTCTTCCCCATAAGTGGTCATGCAGTATCGCTCTTCACCCAAGATAACGCCATGCGTGACGAGGATCAAAGGAATTGTGGCAAGCAGCAACCACAACGATGCCGAGGCAATGCAAACCGCCAATGCTCCCACTTCATAGAAGAAGTACATCGGATTGCGCGACAGGCGGTAAACGCCTCGTACGACAGTTTCTCCTTTAGGCGTAGAGGCATAAGCATGAAAGGCTGCCATAAATCCGACAAGTGCAAAGGCAAACAAGACGCACCCCACCGTGAATAGCGGTGTACCTATGCGGAGAGGGACAAAGAGCGACACCAAAAGCAATGTTCCCTGAAACACAAAGCTTAAAGTGGCGTACCGCTTGTCCTTAGAGGTATACCAAGATGTATCTACGGCACGTTTGCCACCTTCTCGGTAAAGAATCATATACAAAAGTTGTATCAGCACCAATGCAAACGAAGGTATCCATGCATTGAGCCAACCGAAGTGAAATTGAATGAAATCGTTTATTGGCATACGAAATTTTATTTATTGTGTGTGATATTGAAACCCTTGAATAGCCATTTCTGAATGGAGAAACAAGATTAATAAATGTTTGGGCTAAAAAATGAGAGCAAAGGAAAGGCCGATAATTCAACTCTCACCTTTGCCTCTTCTGAGTGATTGATTATTACTTAGTTTTCAAACCAATGGAAATATGCAGGAGCTCCATCTACCTTTACTACGGCATCCGAGCTTGTTTCGCCGGTTGCAGGATTATGCGTATAAAAGCCCACATCATTTCTGCCATTAATAGCAAACACGATAAGATTCTTGTATTTCTCCACTGCTCCTCCAAAGCTTGACGTCATCGGTATCGGAAGTTTTTTTACCGTTTTATTGTAAATATCCATCTCTACACTGATGAGCGATTTATCCGTGAACCAGTTGGGAGATGTTGGGTTTGCCCAATAAGAAGGAATATCCATCGTGGCATACATTTTTCCGTTGCCGGCGTATTGTGATTGAAGCAGCCAAACGGTTTTGCCCGATTCGCCTTCGATTGTTTGATCGTTCAACACCCAATTATAGGTAGGGTCAAATTCGGTTTCGCCTTTCTTGATGCGCAAGATACCGGTCTTGTACTTAGGATTCATGCCGTATGCGCCCGTGCACATCAGATACATATCGCCTTTTTCATCGATAAAGGTTTGTTGCCCATAGGTATAAGCCCCGATACCGATACCACTCGCCTTTTCATAGATGACACGCTCCACCTTGTCCGTTTGAGTGTTGATTACCGCGAGTTCTATCTGAGGTTCGGTAGCCGGTTGGAATGTCATGTCTGTCTGATTCAGTGTTACATACAAACGTCCATTATGCACAAACGGAGATCCAAACATCGGTACGGCCAATCCCGGTGCAGCGTAAGAGGACAGATCAATCTCACCAGTTAGTTCCATCGTTTGAGGGTTGAATATAAATAACTTGCCGATAAGTGATATCAGATAGGCTTTTGTTGCATTAACAAAAGAGATGTGTCTTGGAACAGAATTAAGGGGAATAGGCATGGTTGCCGTTTTGGTGAGTTTAGTTCCCGAACGCCCCCATTTTGTTACTACATTTTCATCACCTTGTGCTCCGAACGCAGGAAAAGTGTACACATCATTACCGTTGCACACTGGCATCATTCCGTAACCGACTTGCACGGCATTTTTGTTTGTCAGTTTCTTGGGAGACACTCCATCTGCTAACTGCATCCAACCTGACCCGGTCTGTCCACCGGGATTCATAAGCATGGTGTAAACAAGTATATCGCCAACTTTTACTTCCGGATCGGTCGTGATTGGTTTCGTTTCCGGGTCTTTGCTACAAGCTGAAAACAGCATAGTGATACTCATTAGGAGGAGTAATACTCCGTTGATTCTCTTTTTCATTTTACTTTTTATTTTATTGTTGAATAATATATTGAATTGTGATTAGCTTTATTTCAGCACGTACCTGATACGTGCGGTAAAGGCTCTGCCGGGAAGCGGGTAATTAAACTCGCTGAACAGGCGGGCATTCGTAAGGTTGGATGCTTTTGCCGAGAAGGTAAGCCCACCGTTCATGATGGAGTATTCTAATCCCAAGTCGAGCTTGAAAGAGCGCGGAATGCGTTTCTCTTGATATTGACTTACTTCGAAATCGAAGAAATACTCTTCTACGAATGAAGCATCGGTAAATAGTCTTACATTCTGACCTTTCCCTCCGAAGAGATTCTCTTTGTGAAACTCTACCCCCGCATTTGCTAAGAAATAGGGAATATTAGGCATACGCAATCCCTTCGACGGATTGAGAACGTTACTCGTTGGTTCGTACTTACGTGTATCGCGAAGGTCTTGAAACGTGGCATTTACATATCCGTAAAGCCAGCGTGTAACATCTGCTTTGACTTCTGCCTCTACACCGAAGGTACGCATCTCACCGAAATTAGTGTATCTGCCCTGCACGAAGTTGCGCGTATAGCGTATCATATCTTGCAGGTAAGAGAAGAATCCGTTTACCTCCACCTGCAACAATCCGGAACCAATCTTTTTATCGTACATCAATCCGATGTTAGCGTTAGTTCCTCTTTCGGGTTTCAAGTCGCCCGAAGGAGCAATAAGGAAGCCGTCGCCAATGAGTTCGGCATCTGTCGGTAGTCGTACATCATAGCTTACGGAGGCTTTCCCCAACAACTCTTTGGTGAAGCGGTAGCGCAAGGCTTCACTTACACCCCAATCGTGCTGCTGCATATCCACTTCTTTGGGTACGGAATTCCAAACATCTCCTATTTTCGTATTCATGGAATAGTAATAATACTTACCCGTCAGCGAGTTGAGGAATTTGTCATTGGGGGATTTATAGTCGTAACCCAAACCTAATACCCAGCTCGTCATGTGTGAGTCGAAGTTTATCTGTCGCCCCACCGCTTTATCCAACAACGGATCGGAGGGCTTCCCCAATGCCCATTTGAATAATGAGTTGAGGTTGATGGAGTGCCGGTCATTGATGATGTAATTGAGATTGGTCTTATTTCCCACGGTATGCTTACGCATTTTCATGTCAGAGGGTAAAACTCCTATTTCTCCTCCGTAAGCCGAAACAGGCGGATAAGGATTCATATCCCAGTCGTAGCGAAGCCTAGCTGTATCCACAAAGTTGTATTGAGAATAGGCATAGCCCGTGCCGCTACTGAAGTCAAGTCCATTGAGTAGGAAATTGTCTTTCTGTAAATCAATGGCGAAGTTGTAAGCTCCGGCACTACTTTCGGCAGAGCGTATGTTCTCTACCACGCCTTGTATCTGCTTGCTGTTTCGGATAAATTCAAGTTCAAACTCCATCTGATCGAACCACCATTTACGGGCTTTCATCGATATCCCTCCCCCCGATTGGTTGAATTTGTCATGGTCGCGTTTTATGAACTTACCTTTGTTCTGAGGCAATTCCATACGATAGTCATTATCAGAATGGGTGTATAACAACGCTGCCCCCAACTCTATTCCTTGTTTGACCAGATTCCGCTTGAAGACGCTACTTGCTTTATGTGTATTGAAGCTACCGAACGAATACGAAGCATCCAAGTAACGAGGTGGATACTCTTTAATCACGATATTTACAGCACCCCCCACGGCAGATCCACCGAACTTGGCTGGAACCACACCTTTATATATTTCAATGCGGTCAATCATGTCGATGGGTATATCGTTGATGTTGATGAAATCGGAATTATCGTTCATCGGTACTTCGTCTATAAAGAATCCAATACGCTTGCCTTCCAAGCCGCGAACAGAGATACGCGAGGCACTGCCTACTGCTCCCTGCGAACGAATGGTTACGCCTACGGTCTTAGTCAGAATATCTTCTACGCTATTTATTGTACCTTGTAACTGGCTCATACTGTAAACCGTTACCGGCATGGCTTGCTCCCGAATCTTGCGGGCTTCACTTTTGCCCATCACCACCACTTCGTCCAGCGATTTGACTTCGGCTTTCAGGCGGATAATAGTTTTCTTTACATTCTCTTTACTTACGGTTACTTTTTGGACTGCTGTTTGATAGCCCATAAACTTCACGGTGAATGTATAAGTACCGAAAGGAATGTCTGAAAAAGAGAACTCGCCATATTTGTTGGTTACATCGCCCTTTTTCAGTTCCTCAATAAAGAGGGTTGCTCCGGGCAGTGGATCTTCGTCAGTGTTGTCGATGACCACGCCCGCAATCCGCCCCCCACCTGTTTGGGCGGATACACTGATGCTCATGAGCATCAGTATCAATAGAGAAAATAGTACTTTCTGTTTCATTGTTTATTTATATGATTGTTGGTTTCTCCTTAAATGCTGGGATCGGGAGCTTCCGGCGTGGAAACGACTATAGGTGTTGTACCTGAAGAGTTTCCTTCGGTTACTTTTTGTGTAAGTACCTCAACATCCTTAAACTCTATTCTGGCGATCGCCTCTTTGGGGTTGAGTGTCGTTTTGTCAGCAATGAGTTTGGGCACTTCACGTTCTTTCAACATACCCGTAGAACGTAGCACGGGATACCATTTGGCAGCTTCCTTCGGCTTGGAAAGATTTTTGCGGGCTGCTTTGTTATAAAGTATAAGCATAAATCGATATTGTTTTGTGCCCTTTCGGGCAGTTATTAGTAGTAATTTTCAATATTTGAACTGTATATCTTCTCGTTCCATTTCTCCTTTGAGGTATGTGAGAAGAGTCTCCATATCGTCTCCTACTGTAAAGGCAATGCTCTCAATAGTAGTGCAATGCCCCAACGTACAAGTTGATACAGGATTGATTAAAGAAACATAACGACTGTCTCGTTTCACCAGTCGATGAATCAACTGCGGATAGGTAGTCAGAACCCGATGTATCGGGGTATATTTATTGATGCTCATCTGTCTATTGGTTTCATCATCGGTTGTTTTGTCGCTTGCACGCATATTCGTTGCGATTGGCTCTCCGGCGAGATGTCGTAGGTCACATTTATAAATCCCGCTTGTTCCAGCATTCTTTGTATTTCTATGGGTGAGTAAATGCGCAGGTCGATATTCCTCACCCACTTTTCATTGCCTTCCTCGCTGCATGCCTCGTTGCAGATGTAGAACCTTCCTTCGGGTTTCAATACACGCAATACTTCCTTGAAGTTTTCCACTATATCATTCCAAAAGTAGATAGTTTCGAAAGCGGTTACAATATCGAAGCGGTTATCGTCAAAAGGAATGTTTGAAACATTCGCTTCTACTATAGATGCTCGTCCCTGACTGATAGCCGCCTTGTTCTTGCGACTCGCAATGTCCACGCACGTGGGTGAATAATCCATGCCGCAAACTAATCCATGAGTTCGTTTGATGAAATTAGCTACGTTTTGCCCACCGCCACAACCGATATCGAGCACCGTTTCGCCACCGGAAAGTTTTACGAAGTTGTCAATGCACCAAAGAGAAATCCGGTTATGCCCTTGGTTCATCATTTTCACAATGCACCTGCCCATAAAGCTATTCTTGGGTTTGCGGAAGTTTTGAAAGATGTTTTTTATTATGCTCATAATTATTCTTTGTTTTTAAGTCTTTTCTTACTAATATGATATGTCTATTATTTGCTGTGCGCGATACCTAAAAAATATACGCCCGTGAGTATGCTCTTTGTGAGCATCGTGCTCATGACAGTGGTAAGTGTGAGATGTATGCATATCTTTTTCTGCTTTTTATTTATTGTTTCTATATTACTTCTTCTTGCTAACCCAGCATCAGCAGGCTTAGTGCCATGACCGCCATGCCTACCACCAAACCGTAGATGGCATGGTGGTGCTTACCGTATTCTTCAGCTGCGGGTAACAGCTCATCGAGCGAGATAAATACCATGATGCCAGCAATCATGCCGAAGATGATGCCGAACACATTGTCGTCGAGGAACGGAGCCAGCACGAGATAGCCTATGACGGCTCCCACCGGCTCTGCCAATCCAGACAAAAACGAGAACCAAAAGGCTTTCTTGCGGTTGCCTGTAGCGTAAAAAACAGGAACGGATACCGAAATACCCTCCGGTATGTTGTGTATGGCAATGGCGATGGCAATGGGTATGGCAATGTTCACATCCTTTAGGGCAGCAAGAAACGTAACCATACCCTCCGGGAAATTGTGGATAGCCAGCACCAAGGCTGTTACCATGCCAACACGTAGCAATTTGGGCTTCACGTCTAATTGTATTTTCGCTTTTTCACTCATTTCTTCCACCCGGTGCATTTCATGCGGATTCTCGTAGCGAGGAATTAGCTTGTCGATGAGCAATATCAACACGATACCCCCGAAGAAAGAGAGCGTGGCATAAAACGTTCCTTCTGATTTGCCGTGCATCTCCACAAGTGTTTGCACAGAAGAGGTAAACAGTTCGACAAACGATACATAAATCATGACTCCCGCCGAAAAGCCCAGCGATAGAGAAAGAAACGACGTGTTGGTGCGTTTGGCGAAAAAAGCAATGGCACTGCCTATGCCGGTGGATATACCGGCAAACAGTGTCAGAAGAAATGGAACAAATACTTGTTGTGACATGGCTATGACAGATTGGGAGTTAGTACTTCAAAAGAGAACGAAAATCTATTTTGTTCAAAAACAAAGCGAGTCGCTCTTTGCAGGCGACTCGCTTGATACGATGAATTATTATTATTAAAAATGGGATGTTTCATACATCTGTTACTAAGTTAAGTCTGGAAAATCAGTCTCTGGACGTTCAATATCGATGCATTCTTTTTTAATTCTAATAGTCTCTTTGTTCAAAGCCTCTCTGGGCAGAGCGGATTTTCTGCTTTGTGTTACCCACGATTCCTCGCAGAGGAAAAGTCCGTTTACTCCTTGCACAAGCGTTATTTCGCCGTTACAGATGATGTTGGTGATACTCATATATTGATTGTTTTTAGTTGTTCTACCGAAGTGGTGCGGTATTTAGCCTCCTGCACCAAGCGAAATCCTGCTTGACAAGACCTGCCGCATCTGCCCATGCAAGCAACGGGTGTCGGGTCGAACAGAAGATGGCTAAAGTGCTTCTTTTCCGAATCGAATACGAAAGAAATCCGATTGTCCACAATTGTACAACCGCTTCCACAAGGGTTGCATTGTAGGCAGGAGGATGTGTGGATGTTTCTATTTGTTTTCATCTTTCTATTTTTACATTCATGAGCCTTTTCCAGCCTCCTGTGCTAAAGCGGATATACTCACCAATAAAACATTCAATTTCTTCACTGGAAAGCTCTTCATGTTGCACCACCTCTTTCATCATATTAACCCACCATGAGCAGGTGAAGTGCATAAAGAATAGAGAAATATCGGTATGCAGATCAGGGTAGAGCTTTTTCATACCTTCCATATATTCTATACCCATTACTGTACTTCTTTTAATCCATTGTTCCCAATAATCATTGAAACGAGAGTCTTGGATAGATGAAAAAAGTAACTTAAATTCTTCACGATACCGTCTTACGATGTTCATTACCTCCTTCATGGATGAGCGATGATATTCTTCGGAGGTAAAGACATCCAAAGAAAAGGCCTCCGGGCGATTATGATCTTCCAGCATACTGTTCATCGCCTCCAAAAGCGGATGCAACACGTCAGCCAACAAATCGTCCTTACAAGGATAATAATTGTAGATGTTGCTCAGACCGATACCCGACAATTTGGATATTTCACGCATAGACACAGCCTTAAAGCCCTTCTTGAAAAAGGCTCTCCTTGCTGTTTCCAACAATAATTTATGTGTATATTCTTTTGTTGTTTGCATAGGTCAGAACGTAGTTCCTGTTATTAGAATACAAAGTACGTTGTATTTCAAAAATAAAACAATCCATACAAATGGGTGTTTTCTATAAAACAATCCCTATTTGTAGGGATACAAAAAAGGGTATGTAACTATCAGCAGAGCCACTTCACGCCAAACCATAGTCATAAGTACGTGTATTGCCTCTACCGTATCCTCTTGTTATTCTTATTCTGACCTCTTTCCATGGCTATTATTAATACGCAGGTTATAAATCATGTGTAAAAACTACTTTAATCTTTTCATGATTCCCATTTTAGTAATGATTAATCGAATATGCTAAAAATGTATCATATAAAACTTCTCTTTTCTGTCATTCTACCTTTTATCTATTTAGCTTGTCGCCATTAATTAACTCGGATTCATTTTGATAGTTGTGCCGCAAGAGTATTATGACTAATAAATTATTCATGTGTCATTTTGCCATAAACAGTCTTTTTATACCACTCTCGGACAGTTTAGAAAACGGCTCTTGATTCTTCTTTCATTTGCCGATGAAAATAGAATCAACACGTTTTATTAACCATTAAAAATTAAATGTATGGAAGTAGTAACCATCGAAAAAAGAACATTTTCGTATGTCTGCGAGAGCTTCACGGAGTTTGCCAAACGGATAGAGAGTTTGTGCAGCAGTCATACTCAAAAAGTAGAAAACTGGCTGGATAGTCAGGAAGTGTGCCTGTTGTTAGGCTTGAGCAAGCGAACGCTGCAATATTACCGAAGTAGTGGGCGACTGGCTTATTCTCAAATAGGGAGCAAGATTTATTATAAGTCTTCCGATATTGAAAGAATTATTGCGGACAGTGAAACACAAAATCAGTCACCCAAACAAACCACGCCTTATGAAAAGAACTAAAGAAGATTATCCGTCCTTCAATCTGTTTTCCATTGTAGGCACATGGGAAAGCATTAATCTGAATCCTACGATAATCATTTATCGGAGCGATAAAGAGTACCTTCTTTCTATTATATATGTATCGGAAACCACTAAACAAGCTTCACCCGCTACTTATGAGATACAGCAAGATGGTAGCCAGTATTTTATTACCAGTGCATCCAAACGACTCTATGTAGATTATGATCCGGCAAAAGATGTACTTAGCATTTCATCACTTGGTGACTATCTGCGCAACTAATCAGCCATATAGCAATCTTGAAATCAATATTTCAATAAAACAATCTTTCAGTCATGGAACTAATAAATAAAGATACCCTGCAAATTAAAGAGTTTATTTCTTCGCTTGATTCGATGCTGATCGGTATTGAATCTATAGTTAAGCATTACAAGCCCCACCTGAACGGGGAACGCTTTCTTTCTAATAATGAAGTTTCCAAGAAACTGAATGTCAGTTTGCGAACCCTGCAAGAGTGGCGAGATACAGGGCTAATCCCCTTTATCCAGATAAAAGGTAAAATCATCTATCGCCAGAGCGATATTGATAAACTGCTCCAAAAGCATTATTTTGAAAGTTGGAAAGAATAATCTGCCACTCACAAAAACATTGTTTTTCGGAATTTAATTTGAATCATTGACTTTTCCAGTGAAGTATTTAGTCTGTGCAAGTCTTTAGATAAAAATACGCTCGAAATGCAATGAGAGGAAGATTTTTATCTAAACCGAAGGCTTGGACTTGAACAGGCTAAATACGGAAATTACCTTTGTCAATGCTTCATATTGGGTTCTGGAAAACTTACTTTAAAAGAAAAGGGTTGAGAAAATGAAGTTCATTATTCCCAATCCTTTTTTCTATATTGGCTACTGCCTTATTTATATAGCCAATTCCGACAAGCAGCTATTCACTTTCTGCATATCCTTTAGAATATTCTGATCCAGTACCCGTGCGTAGTGTTTCGTCACGCTGGTATCTGCATGACCTAACATCTTGGCTACATTTTCCATACTTACGCCATTTGCAAGGCACACGGAAGTGGCATAGCTATGTCTGGCCGTATGAGTGCTAAGATTTTTATGAATTCCGCACACATCGGCAATTTCTTTCAAATAACTGTTCATGCGTTGATTACACAATACAGGTAAAAGTTTTCCGGTACACTCTGCCACATCCTTATATTTATCAAGTATAGAAGCTGCTACAGGCAGCACAGGAATGTTGCACATGATTTTTGTCTTTTGGCGGTTCTTTCTTATCCAAAGCTCCCCTTTGTTGTCTTTTACCAAGTGTTCGGGTGATAAATCTTTCACATCGCTGAACGCCAATCCAGTAAAAATGCAAAAGATAAAAACGTCACGTACCTGTTCTACTCGCTTAATCGTGAATTCTTTTGCAAGAATAATTTTAATCTCGTCCATCGTCAGGAACTCAGGATCGGTTTCTTCCAGTTTGAAGCGATAGTAAGCAAACGGATCTTTCTTTATCCAGTCGTTTTCCAAAGCAATACGGATAATCTTCTTCAAGTTCTTCAATCGGGTGATAGCTGAATTCTGCGCACAACCTTTTTCAATTTTCAAAAAAGCATCGAACTTAGAAATAAAGTTGGCTTCCAAGTTGTTTAGGGCAATATCAGATAATTGATATTCTTTCTTTATGAATTCCTCTAAATATCGGGTAGTGGTTTCATACCGTTGAACGGTCTTACTAACGAAGTCCTTACCGATTAGCTTACGGCTTTGTTCGTTATGCTCTCTGAATACTTGCAATAGCGTTTTACTATCTTCATCCACCCCATAATATAGCTTTCTCATAAGATCGACTGTAATAGTCTTACCTGTGGATTCCAGTTCTCTATAAATTTGGTGTATGCGAGAGCGTGTGATTTCCAAGTAGTGGTTCAGTTCCACCGACATACGATCTTTTCCTTTGGAGTTTTCTTTTGCCTGATTCCATAGATTTACAGGACAGCTTCTTTTTACTAAAACATCTACCATACAGCCGTTTACAGTAATTCTCATGCACACGGGTGCTTCTCCATTCTTTAATAATCTGGCTTTCTTGATAAAGAATAGCACATTGAAGGTTTTTCTAGCCATTTTTACATCGTTTTTAGAGTTACAAAACTATGTATTCTCTTCCAAAGTACGACCATGCAAAATGCTATGAATCAGTGAGAAAGAAGCTAAATCGTGGGACTTTTTTCAGCCTGATTTATGTACCACGATTTGCACACCAACAATATGCTTGAAACGGCTATTTTCTGCTATCTGCCAGAAAAAAGAAATCCCTGCTAATGTCTGATTATCAAGGATTTGCTTGATTTTTCTTTTGTTTTCAGTGATCCGCCTGGGATTCGTATCTTCAAATCCAGATTAAATTCAGGTTAAATTCACGTTAAATCCATATTAAAAGTTAGATAAATTGGTTTTAATATAGGTTTAAATTGATTTTATAGTAGCTGATATATGGAGGAACCTTAGGGAAAGCATAGCCTTCGAAAGGCTTAGCCGTTCTCTGATTAAAAATCGGGGTACGGGTGTTGCCAAATACTATAATCCGCAAAACGAATTGTGCACAATTCGTTTTGCGGATTATATGGGTACTTCGTCGTTCATATACTTGTCCTGCTTGGGAATGCGTTATTTTTAATAAAAAAGTGGGGTAAAGTGGTTTAAAGTGGGAAATATTTCCTAACTTTACATCACAAATCCACCTCTTGTTTTCGGGAGCTGTGTATGTTTGTAATAAGTTGTTATAGAATTAATTGGTAATACGATGGCTTCATTTATCGGAGATTATACCTGTAAAGCTGATAGCAAATGTCGGGTTGTGGTGCCTGCCTCTTTCCGGAGAGTGATGGTGGCTTCGCAACAGACGTTTTTTGTTTTGCGGAAAAATGTCTTCGGGAAGTGCATCGATATGTATCCTTTGCAGGAATGGGAAAATATGATTGCAGGGGTACGTGCCCGTCTGAATTTGTTCGATCCTAAACATGCGGCTTTTTTTAGGGAGTTTTGTCGGGGAACGCAGGAGGTAGAGATGGATACCAATGGCCGGATTTTACTACCCCGGAAGATGCTGGATGAGATCGGAATCGATAAGGAAATGGTGTTGGCTGCGCAGGATTCGATGATACAGGTGTGGGATGCCAGGGTGTATGAGGAGGTGGCGATTAGTGGAGAAGAGTTAGGGATGATGGCGGAAGAAATTTTTAAAAACTAATATACGATAGATATGTCCGAATATCATGTACCGGTTTTGCTGAAAGAGTCTGTCGATGGATTGGATATCCGGCAGGGAGGTGTGTATCTGGATCTGACCTTCGGGGGGGGAGGACATTCCGGGGAGATATTGAAACGATTGGATGCAGAGGGATGTTTGCTGGGGTTCGATCAGGATGAGGATGCTTTGGCTAATGTGCCGGAAGATGATCGTTTTATTTTTGTGAATCATAATTTCAGATATTTGCGTAATTTTATGCGCTATTATGGGTATGAAGAAGCGGATGGCATTCTGGCGGATTTGGGGGTATCTTCTCATGAATTCGATGAAGCCGGCCGGGGATTTTCGTTCCGGTTCGAAGCGGAATTGGATATGAGGATGAACCAACGGAGTAAGCTGACAGCCGCTACCGTGCTGAATACCTACGATGCAGAACAGTTGACCGCTATTTTCAGGAATTACGGGGAGGTGGAGAATGCCCGGAGGTTGGTGGATTTGATCGTGAAAGCCCGGGCAAATCAGGAAATAAAAACTTCCGAGGCGTTTTATCAGATTATTTTGCCTTGTATTCCGAAGTTGAAAGAAAAAAAATATCTGGCAAAAGTCTATCAGGCTTTACGGATAGAAGTGAACGGGGAGCTGGAAGCTTTGGAGGAGATGATGCAACAGGCGATGGAGGTATTGAAGCCGGGGGGCAGATTGGTGATTATTACCTATCATTCTCTGGAAGATCGGATTGTGAAGAATTTTTTGAAGGCCGGGAATGCGGAAGGTAAATTGGAAAAGGATCTGGTGTTCGGTCATGTACACCATAACTTTGAATTGGTCAACCGGAAAGTGATCGTTCCCTCGGAAGAGGAAATCGTGCGTAATCCGCGGGCCAGGAGTGCAAAGCTTCGGATTGCGAGAAAGAAGGATTAAGAAATAATAAGGAAAGAGATGGGAGTTTTTAGTAGGAAAAAGATAACGGAAGATGTGCCGGTGGAGGAGGAGAGGCAAGAGGAGGTCAAAACGTCGTCCTCGGTGAAAAGTGTATTGGAGGGAAGTCTGCTAGCAGAAAAACTGCGGCAGAATATCCGGTTTGTACTTTTTGCTACTTTTTTAGGGATTTGGTATATATCCAATGGATATTCTACTGAAAAGCTGCATCGGGAGAGGGTTCTTCTGGAAAAGGAAGTAACCGATCTGCGTTTCGAGTCGATTTCTGCAGCAGCGGATTTGATGTTGATGCGCAAGCAATCGGAGATTATCAAACGGATAAAAAATGAAGGATTAGCATTGGAGGAGAGTAAAGAACCTCCGGTAAAATTGTATCGGTGATCGAAATGGCAATAAAGGATGACATAACGTGGAGAACCATAATTGTTTATGTGTTTATCGTACTGTTCGGTTGTCTGATTCTGGCTAAAGCTTGTGCAGTGATGACTGTGGAAGGGGAAAAGTGGCGGAAGATGGCGTCGGCAAATGTGCCGGTGCAGCCTGTCAAAATAGAACCCAACCGGGGAGATATCTGGGCAGCCGACGGTCGGATTCTGGCGACCTCGGTTCCTTTTTATGAACTCCGTTTCGATCCTATTGCAGTGAATAAGAAAGTGTTCGATGCTGAAGTGGATAGTCTGGCTTTGTGTTTATCCCGGTTCTTTAAGGATGGAAGTAAGGCTTTTTATAAAGATAAGCTGGTGGGTGCCCGCAATCGGAAACCTCGTCCCGACCGTTATTTGCTGATCAATAAACGTAAAGTGAATCATAAGGAGTTGAAACAAATCCGTCAATTCCCGATTTTCCGTCTGGGAAAGAATAAAGGTGGTTTTCAGGCTATAGTCAATGACGAAAGATTACAGCCCCATGTGAATTTAGCCGGTCGGACGATCGGTTATCTGAACGAATCGGAGACCGGGGAAAGGGAAGGACGGGTAGGACTGGAAGCTACTTTTGAAAACCAGTTGAAGGGTGAATGCGGACAGGGGATCAAGCGGATGATGTCGGGTACCTGGATGATCATTACCCGTAAAGAACCTGTAGATGGACACGATGTCGTGACCACGATAGATGTGGATTATCAGGATATCGTGCAGCATGCCCTGAAAAAACAGATGGAGAAAAGCGAGGCGACACACGGTACGGCTATCCTGATGGAAGTGAAAACCGGGGATATCAAAGCAATCGCCAATCTGGCCAGAAAGGACGGGGTATATATCGAAAACCAGAATTTTGCTATCAGTGGTGCCGGTGAACCGGGATCTGTAATCAAAGCAGCGACTATGATCGCCTTGCTGGAGGACGGGTGTGTCACTCCTTACGATACGATCGACCTGGGTACTTCAGGGAGATATAAATTTTATGACCGTTATCTGACCGAATCGCATGATGGTTTAGGGAAAGTGACGGTAAAACAGATAATGGAAAAATCGTCGAACGGTATTGCGAAATTGGTGTATGATCATTATAAAGACCGGCCGGAGAAATTTGTAAACCGCTGGTATGCTATGGGGTTGGATAAGAAAACCGGTATTTGTCTGCCGGGAGAGATAGAGCCTTATATCAAATATCCCAAAGATAAAAGCTGGAGCGGTATCAGTTTGCCCTGGATGAGTATCGGGTATGAATTAAAAGTTACTCCTCTGCAGATTCTGGCTTTTTATAATGCCATAGCCAATGACGGTCAGCGGATGCGTCCGCGCCTGGTAAAAGAGATCCGGAACCGGGGAGAGGTAGTGGAATCCTTCGAGCCGGAGGAAGTCGGGGGAAGGATTTGTAGCCGGAAGACGTTGAACGAGGTAAAAGATATGTTGGAAGGAGTCGTCGAAAACGGTACGGCCCGGAATATTTATACGCCTAAATACCGGATCGCCGGTAAAACGGGTACAGCCCGTTTGGCAAGCGGGTCGAGCGGATATGGAGGTGGACGTTACCGGGCGAGCTTCGTGGGATATTTCCCTGCCGAACGGCCTTTGTATTCCTGTATTGTCGTGATCGATAATCCGACGAACGGTTATTATGCCACGACTGTATCGGCTCCGGTTTTCCGGGAAATTGCCGATAAGGTTTACTCTATGGCATACGTACAATATGGAGAACCCGAATATGAAGCGGATAAGACTTTGCCGGTATGTAAAAATGGCCTGAAAGAAGATTTCAGGACTATTTTCGATGAATTGGATATGGATATAGACGGAGTGAGGGATGCGGATGGTGCCGATTGGGTGGTCACGGCCAGCAACGAAGGGGAAAATATCGTGATCAAACCCCGGCGGATTTCCTATTCATCGGTGCCGAATGTGAAGGGAATGGGTTTGAGGGATGCACTGTACGTATTGGAAAATTCCGGTTTGAAAGTCGATTTTTCCGGTGCCGGAATGGTACAGCGGCAATCGCTCCAACCCGGGGCGGAAGTTCCCAAAGGGTCTTATATCCGGATTGAACTAAGATAAGAGATTAAATAACGCGGCCAGGGCTGCACAAAGAGATGAAGAAATTAAAGGAATTATTAAACGGAGTAAATGTCGGAAAAGTATATGGGGATACCGACCGGGAGATCGGACATATCCATTTCGATTCACGCAAAATCGAACCGGGAGATGTATTTATCGCTCAGAGAGGAGTCAATGCGGACGGACATGCTTTTATCGACAAAGCGTTGACCCGCGGGGCTGTTGCGGTAGTGTGTGAACAATTGCCGGAAAACAGACCGGAAGAGGTAACTTATATATGGACTGCAGATACCTCCGAGGCTTTGGGAGTAATGGCCGGGAATTACTGGGATAATCCTTCCCGGGAACTGAAACTGGTCGGGGTGACGGGGACAAACGGAAAGACGACGACGGCAACCTTGTTGTACGAACTGGTTCGATTGACTGGAGAAAAGGCCGGACTGTTGTCGACGGTATGTAACTATATCGGAGAGGAAAAGATTCCGGCGACACATACAACTCCGGATGCGCTGTCTATCCAGGAATTATTACGGCGGATGGTAGATGCCGGATGCCGGTATTGTTTTATGGAAGCCAGTTCGCATGCGATCCATCAGAAAAGGATTGCCGGTCTGGATTTCGACGGGGCTATTTTTTCCAATATTACACACGATCATCTGGATTATCATAAAACATTCAAGGCTTATATCGAAGCGAAGAAAGCTTTTTTCGACCGTTTACCGGCCCATGCTTTTGCTTTGACCAATGCTGATGATAAAAATGGCCTGGTGATGTTGCAGAATACCAGAGCACACCGATATACCTATTCTTGCCGGACGATGGCTGATTTTACAGCTAAAGTGCTCGAGAAACATTTGGACGGAACCTTGCTCCGACTTGACGGGGAAGAAGTGTGGACCAAGTTTACCGGTGATTTCAACGCTTACAATCTGTTAGCAGTATATGCTGCTGCCCGTTTGTTGGGGTTCCCGAAAGAGAACGTGTTGGAATATGTGAGTTTGCTGGTGCCGGTGTCCGGACGTTTCGAAACTTTGATTTCGACCGAAGGAGTGATGGCGGTGGTCGATTATGCCCATACTCCGGATGCTGTAGAGAATGTATTGTCGACGATTTGCGGATTGAAGGGCAGAGATAATCAGGTGATTACCGTTGTGGGAGCCGGAGGCGACCGCGATAAGACCAAACGTCCGGAGATGGCTGATGCAGCTTGCCGTTATAGTGATCATGTCATCCTCACTTCCGATAATCCGCGGAGTGAAGATCCCGAACAGATCATCCGTGATATGCTGACCGGAGTGAAAGAAGGATTTCAGTACCGGGTAGAAGCCATTACCGACCGGAAAGAGGCTATCCGGAAAGCGATTGGTATGGCTTCAAAAGGAGACATCATATTGGTTGCCGGTAAAGGACATGAAAATTATCAGGAAGTGAAAGGAGTAAAACACCACTTCGACGATAAGGAAGTTATCCGGGAGATTTTTGATCTCTCTAATCGCTAATTCCTAACTTTTAAACGTAATGTTGTATCATTTATTTCAATATTTAGAGAGTTTTGATTTTCCGGGAGCCGGGGTGTTTCAATACATCACTTTTCGCTCGGCCTGTGCTATTATTTTGTCCTTGATCATTGCCTCCGTGGTGGGGAAAAGAGTGATCCGGATGCTGCAGAGACAGCAGATCGGGGAGGAAATCCGTGATTTGGGTTTGCAGGGCCAGATGGAGAAGAAAGGAACGCCGACGATGGGGGGGATCATTATTTTACTGGCTATCCTGATTCCGGTACTTTTGTTCGCCCGTTTGGATAATGTCTATATCCAACTGATGATTATTTCGACAATATGGTTGGGATTGATCGGTTTCGCCGATGACTATATCAAAGTATTCCGGAAGCATAAGGAAGGGTTGAAAGGCCGTTTCAAAGTGATCGGACAAGTAGGGCTCGGATTGATTGTCGGACTGACCCTCTATATGAATGATGAGGTCGTCATCCGGGAGAGGGCTGCGGTGAGTGAAATCGGTGTGGTGACCAGTACGGTGGATGAAGGATTTTCTGCCGAGGGTACCCAGCAGGTCCGTACGAAAGATATCAAATCGACAAAAACAACTATTCCTTTTTTTAAAGATAACGAGTTCGATTATGCCTGGTTTACTTCTTTTGCGGGAAAATATGCCGACGAGCTGGGGTGGCTGTTGTTTGTTTTGGTTACTATTTTTATCATTACAGCTGTGTCGAATGGGGCGAATCTGACCGATGGTCTGGATGGTCTGGCTACCGGAACGTCGGCGATTATCGGAGCGACGCTGGGAATCCTGGCCTATGTGTCGGGGAATATGGTCTATGCCGATTATCTGAATATCATGTACATTCCGCATTCCGGAGAATTGGTGGTATTCGGTTCTGCCTTTATCGGAGCGACGATCGGGTTTTTGTGGTATAACTCTTATCCGGCCCAGGTGTTTATGGGGGATACCGGAAGTCTGGCATTGGGAGGGATCATTGCCGTTTTCGCTATTATCATTCATAAAGAATTATTGATACCGGCTTTGTGCGGGATTTTCCTGATGGAGAATCTGTCTGTCGTGATGCAGGTCAGTTATTTTAAATATACGAAAAGGAAATTCGGAGAAGGAAGAAGGATTTTTTTGATGGCACCTCTACATCATCATTTCCAAAAGAAAGGTATACCCGAACCTAAGATTGTTACCCGCTTTTGGATTATAGGTATTATTCTGGCGGTGGTGACGATTGTGACGCTGAAGATAAGGTAGAAAGTAAAAGGCTGAAAGGCTAAAAGGCTAAAAGCGATAAGCTGAAGGCTGGAAGTTATGGGATAGAAGGAGGGGAAAGAAAGGGAGGAAAATAAATATAAAAATTGAAGTTTATGAAATTGGTGGTTTTAGGAGGGGGAGAAAGTGGGGTCGGTGCAGCCTTGTTGGGCCGTCATTTAGGATATGAAGTATTTTTGTCGGATAAGGGAAAATTGGCTGAATCTTATCGGGACGAATTGATTACACACCGGATTGCGTTTGAAGAAGGGCAGCACTCGATGGATCGGATTTTTGCTGCTGAATTGGTGGTAAAGAGTCCTGGGATTCCCGATACGGTGCCGATGGTCGTAGCTCTGCGCGAAAGGGGGATCGAGGTGATTTCGGAAATCGAATTTGCCGGCAGGCATACGGAGGCGAAAATGGTGTGTATTACCGGGAGCAATGGGAAAACGACGACTACCTTGCTGACTTGTCATATTTTGACTACAGCGGGGATCGATGCCGGATTAGCCGGAAATGTGGGGCGTAGTCTGGCTGCACAGGTGGCAGAGGATGCACATCCGCTGTATGTCGTCGAGCTTTCGAGTTTTCAGCTCGACGGGATGTTTGATTTCCGGGCGGATATTGCCGTTCTGACGAATATAACCCCGGATCATTTGGATCGGTACGACCATAAATTCGAAAATTATATCGATTCGAAGTTCCGGATACTGAATAATATGCGTCCTCAGGATTTGTTTATTTACGGTTTGGATAGCGAGGCGGTAGGGCATAGACTCCGGCAGGTGAGAGTTGTACCCCGGATGGCCGGATTTATTTATGCTGACCGGAGTATATGGGAGAAAAATACATGTCGAAGCGGTGCCTGGATGGAAGGAGAAGAGGTGGTCGTGCAGTTGGAAAACCGGCAGTTCCGGATCGCCAAACAGGAGATCAGTATTCAGGGGAGACACAATGTCTATAATGCGATGGCTGCGATTCTGGCTTGTATGCAGGTCGGTGTTTCGGACGAAAAAATCGCTGAAGGATTGCGGACCTTCCCGCAGGTGGAACATCGGCTCGAAACCGTACGGGTTGTGGAGGGGGTGACTTATATCAACGACTCGAAAGCCACCAATGTCGATTCTGCCTGGTATGCCTTGGATAGTATGACTACTCCGGTGATTTGGATTGCCGGAGGTACGGATAAAGGAAATGATTACAGTGTCTTGTTCGATCTGGTACGTCAAAAAGTCAAAGTGTTGATTTGTATGGGCGTGGATAACCGGAAATTG
Source organism: Odoribacter sp. (assembly GCF_985060555.1). Classification (NCBI taxonomy): domain Bacteria; kingdom Pseudomonadati; phylum Bacteroidota; class Bacteroidia; order Bacteroidales; family Odoribacteraceae; genus Odoribacter; species Odoribacter sp. The sequence goes on from NZ_CFKYFN010000034.1 coordinate 24,531, forward strand.
ATCGATAATTTTTCCGGAATTTGTCAGGTAGTCGATACACATAGTTTGAAAGATGCGCTGGCAGCTGCCCGGCAGTATGCGGTGGAAGGAGATACGGTTCTGCTTTCTCCCTGTTGTGCCAGCTTCGATCTGTTTAAAAATTACGAAAACCGCGGCGAACTTTTTAAAGCTGCCGTAAAAGAGCTGTAGGAAATTGTGAACTGAAATCTGGATTCGATTGAAATGAACGACTGGAAAGAAAAAATAGCATTTAAGGGAGATAAGATTCTCTGGTATATCGTTATCATGCTGATGATCGCTTCTGTCATGGTGGTGTATTCCTCTACAGGACGTCTGGCTTATAACGAGAAGGCGGGGAATACGTTTTTCTATCTGATCAAGCAATTATTTTTGATCGGAGGCTGTTTTGGAGTGATGTTTATCGTACAGTCGATTCATTACCGGTATTTTTATAAATATGCCGGAGTGTTGTTGTTCGTATCTATGATTTTATTGGTTTGTGCAGCCTTTGGGGGTACGAATATCAACGGAGCCGGGCGATGGATCCGTTTGCCTTTGATCGGTCTTACTTTTCAGCCTTCCGAGCTGGCGAAAATCGCTATCATGATGTTTACAGCCCGGATTTTGTCCGAGGCTCAGACCGACACGCATTGTGACGATAGTGTTTTACAGAAGTTTCTGCTTTTTGTGGGACCGGTGATTTTGTTGATTTTTATGGATAATTTCTCTACCTCGGCTTTGATCGGGGCAGTATGTTTTATCCTGTTTATGATAGCCCGGATGCGCTGGCGGTTGTTGGCGATGACCTTGGGAACCGCTTTGGCGGCGATTGCTTTGGTGTTGATTCTGGGAATTTATGTGCCTCAGGTGCAAAAATGGGGACGGATCGGTACGATGGTTAACCGTATTACAGATTTTGCCAAAGGCGGAGAGGATGGAGACGGTTATTCCTATCAGTCGGTACAGGCTCGTATTGCGGTGGCTAAGGGGGGATTGATGGGGAGCGGACCCGGTAACAGTACGCAGCGTAATTTTTTGCCTCACCCTTATTCCGATTTTATTTATGCTATTGTGATTGAAGAATACGGATTGGGAGGCGGTGCTTTCATCATGTTGCTGTATGCGGTGATTTTGTTCCGGGTAGGAGTGATCGGGCGAAAGAGCATGAGGAAGGAAGTGTTGAATGATCGGGGTATGCCGGATATTTTTCCGGCTTTGCTGGTTGTCGGTTTAGGGTTGACGATCGTTTTACAGGCAATGATCAATATGGGAGTCTGTGTGGGGTTATTACCGGTGACCGGACAGACCTTGCCTTTGGTGAGTATGGGAGGTACGTCGCTTTTGTTTACCAGTGCAGCTTTCGGTGTGATTCTCAGTATTGCCCATACCTTTTCACCGGAGGGTGAAAAGGAAGAGAGCGAACGGCTGAAGATGAAAAGTGAAAAACAGGGGCGGAAGAACAGACGGGAAGAATACGAACCCGAGGAAGTGCTGGTCGATGAAGTGGAAGATGGGGAATTGCCGGAGATGCAACCCCGGACCGTAACGCCTCCGACAGGAAGACGGCGGGGGAGAAAACCGGCAGAGTACGACGAAGATCGGGATTTCGATATTCTCGGTGAGGAAGGAATCGGAGAGATCAGGGACGAGCTGGAAAGTGAAGGCCGGGAAGTATTGAATGAGCTGAAGCGAAGGGGAAGATAAATTGGAAGTTTATAAATTTAAGTTATATACGGATTTTTGATTTGAAGATAGATTAATACTTTTGTGATATGAAAAGAGTGATTGTTAGCGGAGGAGGTACCGGAGGACATATCTTTCCGGCGTTGTCGATTGCGAATGCATTGAAGCGGTTGCAACCGGATATCGAGATTTTGTTTGTCGGGGCCGAGGGGAAGATGGAGATGGAAAAAGTGCCTGAAGCGGGTTATCGCATCGAAGGATTACCGGTGAGGGGACTAAAACGTAAACTGACTCTGGAAAATGTGAAAGTATTGTATAATCTTTGGAAGAGTCTGCGTAAAGCCAGAAAGATTATCCGGGAGTTTAAACCCGATGCTGTGGTGGGAGTCGGTGGATATGCCAGTGGGCCGATCGGACGGGTAGCTGCAGAAGCAGGTATTCCTTTGATTTTGCAGGAACAGAATTCCTATGCAGGGGTGACGAATAAACTACTGGCGAAAAAAGCTTGTAAGATTTGTGTGGCTTATGAAGGGATGGAGCGTTTTTTTGAAAAAAAGAAAATTATCTTTACCGGTAACCCGGTGCGGAAAGATCTGTTACAGGCCCGGGAAATCAGGGCTGAAGGAATAGAATTCTATGGACTGGATGCCTCGAAGAAGACGATATTGGTGACCGGAGGAAGCTTGGGTGCCGGCACATTGAATAAAGCGGTGATGCGTTGTTTAAAGGATATAGGGCAGTGGCAAGAGGTACAGGTATTGTGGCAGTGTGGTAGTTATTATTATGAGGATCTGAAAAAACAGCTGGACGGTAAATTACCGGAAAATGTAAAATTACTGGCTTTCCTGAAGCGGATGGATTTGGCTTATGCTGCTGCGGATATTGTCGTTGCCCGTGCCGGAGCAGGGACAATATCCGAACTTTGCTTATTGGAAAAAGCGGCGGTATTGATTCCTTCGCCTAATGTGGCAGAAGATCATCAGACAAAGAATGCTATGGCGCTGGTCGATAAAGGGGCTGCTGTCATGATCAGGGATACGGAAGCTGAAGAACGGTTGGAACAGGTGCTCACCGGTTTGCTATCGGATGAAAAACAACGGAAAGAGCTGGAAAAGCATATAGCGAAATTGGCTATCCGGGATTCGGATGAGCAGATTGCGAGAGAAATATTGAAGGTGATCGGCTAAGTGTTTGAAAATAGTATGGTTGAGTTAGAACAGACGATAAAAAACGTTTATTTCCTGGGTATCGGAGGAATAGGTATGAGTGCTTTGGCCCGTTATTTTAAGGCTAAAGGGTACAAAGTGGCCGGTTATGACCGGACTCTTTCGGCATTGACTCAAAAAATGCAGGCTGAAGAAGAAATCCGGATTAATTATATCGATGAAGAGGAAGAGATTCCGGCTGAATTCCGGGATAAAACGACGACGTTGGTGGTATATACTCCGGCGATACCCGGGGATAACCGGCAACGGGCTTATTTCGTAGGGGCGGGTTTCGATTTGCATAAACGGGCGGAGGTCCTGGGTATGATTTCCCGGAAAGGAAAGGCGATCTGTGTAGCCGGTACACATGGGAAAACGACGGTATCTACGCTGACTGCCTTTTTGTTAAAAAATTCAACCGTAGGATGTAATGCTTTTTTGGGCGGAATAGCGGCGAATTTTGGAACTAATCTATTGCTGGATCGTAATTCTTCGTATATCGTTATCGAAGCAGATGAATTCGACCGTTCGTTTTTACATCTGAGTCCGGAAATAGCGGTAATCACGGCAATGGATGAAGATCATTTGGATATCTATGAGAATAAAGCCAATCTGTTGGAGGCTTTCGAAGCATTTGCCGGACAAGTGAACCCACAGGGCGGGAGACTGTTTCTGAAAAAAGGATTGCAGTTGAAGCAGACGCAGGTAACCGGTTATTACGGCGTAGAGGTGAAAGCCGATTGTTATGCCGATGGGTTGAGGATCGAACAGGGACGTTATGTATTCGATTATCATGGGCGTGGGGTAGATATCGAAGGATTGATACTGGGAATACCGGGGCGGTTGAATGTTGAAAATGCAACGGCAGCCATCACGTTGGCTTTGGAAGCCGGAGTACAGCCTGAGGAAATCCGCAGGGCACTGCCTGACTTTAAGGGAGTAGCCCGGCGTTTTAATATACAAGTGTATACTGAAAAGACCATTTATATCGACGATTACGCTCATCATCCGCGGGAGATCGAGGCTACGCTGCGTTCTGTCCGGGAAATGTGGCCCGATCGGCCGGTGACGGTGGTTTTTCAGCCTCATTTATATACCCGGACCCGGGATTTTCAGGAGGATTTCGCCCGGAGCCTGAGTTTGGCCGACCGGGTGGTTTTACTGGAGATTTATCCGGCCAGGGAACGACCTATTCCGGGAATTACTGCGGAAGTGATCCGGAAAAGGCTTACTGTTCCGGGGAATATTGTGACAAAAGAGGAACTGTTACAACAGATTATACCTGATTTTCAGGGAGGTATATTGGTGACGATGGGAGCAGGGGATATCGATCGGTTGGTGGGAGAGATTGGGGAGAAGGTAAAAAGGTAGAAAGTAAAAAGTTAAAGGCTATATGCTATAAGCTATAAAGGCGGGAAGAATGAAAAAAACATTGCCTTACATATTATCTGTCAGTTTGTTTGTATACCTGATAATTGTGTTTACCTTTGCATCGGCAAAATTGAGGGAGGTAAAATGTGAGGGTTTGCAGGTTGTCGTTGACGGTACCGAAGAAAATGCGTTTATCGACGAGACGGAAGTGTTGGGGATTATTAAACGCGGATATGGTGATATCGAGGGATGCAATATAGTCAGTGTCGATAAAGACAGTTTGGAGCATATTCTGGTCAGAAATTCGGTGATTAAGTCGGCTCAGGTTTACTACACTTTGGACGGTTATTTTCATGTAGAAATCACACAACGAAAGCCTGTACTGAGAATTATGTCAGGTGAAGGTTATTATGTGGATGAAGATGGTAAAATCATGCCGTTGTCCCGGAAATATACGTCGCGCGTAGTCGTGGCTACCGGAAATATATCCAGAAAGTTTGCTTGTAATGGTTTATACCCTTTTATAATGACTTTACGGAATGATGAGTTCTGGGATGCTTTGGTGGAACAGATCGTCGTCGAAAAAGGAAATGAAGTTGTACTGATCCCGAAAGTCGGGAATTTCAGGATTGTATTAGGGACTTTGGACGATATGAACGAGAAATTGGAAAATTTACGTCTTTTCCTTCGGGAAGGTATAGTTTTAAAGGGATGGAACGTATATAAAGAAATAAATCTGAAGTTTAAGAATCAGATAGTATGTGTTAAAAGATAATATAGCAGATTATGGGTTGGACTGCATCTTTGGATATGGGATCTGAAAAAATGGTTATGGCGCTGGCTTCGGGAGAAGGGAGCGTTTGCCATTTGAAAGGAATAAAGATTATGGCCTCACAAGGCATCGAACATGGCGTAATCAAGGATAAGGAGAAGGTGAGAATGTGTATTCGTAGCCTGATGTCGGAGCTGATGAAAGACCGGGAAATCGAGGTGATGAATGTGGCCTTGTCGGGAGCTGTTTTGCGGATCGTCGAACGAAGAATAGTCGTACCTATACAAAAGAAAGTCGTTGAACAAAGTGATTTATTCCGGGCAGAACAACGTTGCATAGACGCTTATGGCGGAGGACAGGATGAAGTGGTGGATATCCTGCCGGTAGGTTATGCGATCGACCGCGGGGAAATGATCGCCGATCCGCTGGGTAGAAGCGGACGGAATCTGGAGGTGACCTATCAGGTATATCTGGCCGATTATGATTATTTGGCCGATATTCAGGGACTGTTCGAGGGAAGCGGGATTCAGGAGATAGAGTTTTATCCGGCGGTTCGTGCTTATGCTGAAGCACTGGATGTAGAACGGGCTGAACGTGACTTTGCTTTGGTGGATCTGGGAGCGATGGGAGTGAACGTCGTCCTTTTCCGTGATGGAATGTTGGAATATGAAGCGCATTTGCCGATCGGGGTACGGACGATAGATACCGATACGATGGCTGCTTTTGCCTTGAGTTTCGGACAAGCCCGTAAGTTGAAACACGAATACGGACAGGCCTTAAGGTCGATCTGTAAAAATAAAAAATTGCCGATACCGGATACCCGCTTAACGTTGGAAAGCCGGGATTTGGCTACGGTTATACAAAGTCGGTGCGAAGAATTGCTGGAGGGTGTGATTTTCCAGTTGCAGCAATGGGGATTCGATGATGTCGAAGATCCGGTATTGTTGACAGGAGGAGGCAGTCGGTTGCAGGATGTAGATGAATTGTTGCGGCGGATGTCCGGACATCCTGTAGAAAGTGCTGCGGCACGTCGGATTCAGGCCCCCCGGGAAGAAGTGTTGCGGACACCTGAGTATCTGGTGGCTCTGGGACTGTTGCTTTGTGCCCGGCAAGAACCGAAGGAGACCCCTAATGGTATCGGAGAAAAGATTGTCAGAAGAATCGGTAAGATCTTCGGTATTTAGGCTCCGGAATGTTTAACTTTTATTTTTCAAGTTATGGAAATTGAAGACGACCTGATTTCATTGAAATTACCTGATGCAACTCAAGAAGAATCGATCATTAAGGTGATCGGTGTCGGCGGAGGTGGAAGTAATGCCGTAAACCATATGTTCCGGCAGGGAATTCATGGGGTTGAATTTGTCGTTTGTAATACGGATATACAAGCTTTGCGCCAGAGCCGGGTAAAAAACCGGATCCAGTTGGGGAAGGAGCTGACAGAAGGACGCGGGGCTGGTTGCCAGCCCGAAAGAGGACGTCTGTCCGCTATCGAGAGTATGGATTTTATCAAAACGATTCTCGAACATAATACCCGGATGGTGTTTATTACTGCCGGAATGGGGGGAGGGACGGGTACCGGAGCCGCTCCTGAAATTGCCCGGCAGGCGAAGGAATTGGGTATTCTGACCATCGGTATCGTGACCGTGCCTTTCAGCTTCGAAGGCAAACGCAAGATCGAACAGGCGATGACCGGTATCGATGAACTGGAAGAGTATGTAGATGCTTTGCTGATTATTGCCAATGAACGGTTGCGGGAGATATACGGAGACCTGAAGTTGTCCGATGCTTTTGCTATGGCCGATAACGTCCTGACGATTGCGGCGAAGAGTATTGCCGAAATCATTACCGTAAAAGGATATGTCAATGTCGATTTTGCCGATGTCGAGAGCGTGATGCGGGATAGCGGGGTGGCTTTGATGGGAGCGGCTGAAGCGGAAGGAGAAGGCCGGGCGATGGAAGCCTTGACGAATGCTTTGATATCGCCTTTGTTGAACAGTAACGATATTCGGGGAGCTTCTAATATTCTGTTGAATATGCTTTACGGCGAAAAGGAAGTCACGATGGATGAAATCAGTCTGATCACCGATTCGTTGCGGGAGAAAGTAGGAAGAAATGTGAATGTGATTTGGGGGACCGGTAAAGACGAGACCTTGGGGGATAAACTGCGGGTAGCGGTGATCGCTACCGGATTTAACAATAACCGGGGAAGAGCTACTGCTGCAACAGAGCAGAAAATAGAAACGGCAACTACGACATCGGCTAAAAAGCCCTATTTTAAGGTGGAGCCCTTGCCCGACGATCTGGAGATGAAGGTTATGAATCCGGCCGAACTGGAGGAAGAAGCCCGTTTGCGCCGTCAGAAACAGGAAGAAGAACGGGCGAGAAAACAGAAACGGGAATCTAACCGACGGGTAGACCGTTTTGAGCGGAGCCAGCGGGGAGTCAATGAAGTGCCCGATACGAACGGATGGCTCAAACGAAAGATCGGTACGCTTTTTAGTGATGAAGAATAAACAAATAAACGAATAATACCATGGTCGACGGATTTATAAATTTTAATCTGAACGAGAAAACGCCTACCATTATCAAGGTGATCGGTGTCGGTGGCGGAGGTGGAAATGCTGTGGAATATATGTACGAGAAAGGGATCTGTGATGTCGATTTTGTCATTTGTAATACAGATTATCAGGCGCTCCGCAACAGTCCGATTCCTTGTAAAATTCAGTTGGGGAAAGAGTTGACCGCAGGACATGGAGCAGGTAATAATCCTGCCATGGGAGAGAAGTCGGCTCAGGAGAGTCTGGCCGATATAGAAGCTATTCTGAAGAAGGATACCCGGATGGCCTTTATCACGGCTGCTATGGGAGGAGGTACCGGTACGGGGGCTGCCCCGGTGATTGCCAGGTTGTCTAAGGACATGGGGATTCTGACGGTTGGGATCGTTTCGGTGCCGGCGCGTTTCGAAGGTCCGAAACGTTTGGATCAGGCCCGTGACGGATTGCGTCGCTTAAAAGATCATGTGGATTGTCTGATCGTTATCGATAATGAAAAAATCAAATCGATCTATGGATCGCAAACTATATCGCAAGCTTTTGCAAAAGCCAACGATGTACTGAATATCGCTGCTAAAGGTATTGCTGAGATTATTACCCTTCCGGGATATATCAATGTCGATTTTGCCGATGTCAGGACGGTGATGACGGATAGTGGGGTGGCTATTATGGGAGCTGCCCAGGCTAGCGGTGAGGACCGGGCGATCCGGGCAATCACAGAGGCTTTGGAAAGTCCGCTGCTGAATAATAACGATATTTTAGGAGCGAAAGATATTTTACTGAATATTACTTCCGGAACAGATGAGATTACCATGGACGAAATGTCTCAGATTACTTCCCATATTATTCGTAAAGTGGGAAATAATGCCGCTGTGATCTGGGGTGTGGGTACCGATCCCGATTTGGGGGATGCCGTCTCTGTGACGATCATTGCTACCGGTTTCCCTACCGGAGATATCGAGTTGTTCGGAGAAGAGAATACTTGTGCCGGATATGCTAAACAACCGGAATGCCTGAAAGAGGAAGAAGTACGGGTGAAACCCGGATTGACCGAAGAACAGGTGAGGGAATTAGAGACGGTACCTGCATTCGAACGGAGGGACTTGAGGGTGAGTTGAGGCTAAAAGCTAAAGGCTAGAAAGCTAAAGGCTAAAAGCTAAAGACGGGAGAGGCACAAAAAGTAAAAGGTAAAAGGTAAAAAGTAAAAGGGGGGAAAGATAGGGGGAGGAAGAGAGAAATGGGGAAGAGGAGAAAGTGCAACAATGGAGTTGCCAAGTAACGCAGCAAGATGCTGCATTAAAAAAAAGAATGGAAAAATTTAAAGAATTAGGTTTAGAAGGAGAAATTCTAAAAGGAATTGAAGATTTAGGGTTCGAGGTTCCTAGTCCTGTACAGGAAAAAGTAATTCCCGTGATTTTAGGGGAAGAAAATGATTTGGTGGCCTTGGCTCAGACCGGGACCGGTAAAACAGCGGCTTTCGGTTTGCCCTTATTGCAAAAGCTGGACACTTCATTGAATGCAATTCAGGTGCTGATTCTGAGTCCTACCCGCGAGTTGTGTATGCAGATCGGTAAGGACTTGCAGAATTATGCGAAATACCGGAGTGATATCCGGGTGGCATGTGTATATGGGGGGGCGGATATCCGCAAACAAATCAGGGAATTGGATAGGGGTGTACACGTATTGGTGGCTACTCCGGGCCGTCTCTGTGATTTAATCAAGCGGGAAGCGGTGAAAATCGAACAGGTTCGGGCAGTCGTACTCGATGAAGCCGACGAGATGTTGAATATGGGTTTTAAGGAGGATCTGAATTTTATTTTGGATGAAACTCCTGCAGAAAGAAATACCTATCTGTTTTCAGCGACTATGCCTCGTGAGGTGGAACGTATCGCTAAGAATTATCTCCGTAATCCTCAGGAAATTTCTACCGGAAAGAAAAATCAGGGGGCAGATACAGTGACGCACGAATATTATCAGGTGCTGGCCAGGGATTGTTATGAGACTCTTCATCGGGTGATCGACTGCGCTCCGGATATGTATGCGATTATTTTCACCCGGACGAAAATGGATGCCCGGGAAATTGCCCGGAAGTTACAGAAAGACGGGATCGATTGTGATGCCCTGCACGGTGACTTGAGTCAGGCACAACGGGATGATGTGATGGACCGTTTCCGGGCTAAACGGCTGAAAGTGCTGGTGGCTACCGATGTGGCTGCCCGGGGATTGGATGTGGACAATCTGACTCATGTAATCAATTATAATTTGCCCGAAGATGTGGAAAGTTACACCCATCGTAGCGGTCGCACCGGCCGGGCCGGACGTGAGGGGATTTCGGTGGCTATTATCAATTCGAAAGAAAAAGGAAAATTGCGCCGGATCGAGAATATCCTGAAGAAAAAATTCCAGTATAAGGAAGTGCCCGGAGGTGAAGAAGTGTGTCGGGCTCAGCTGTCGTATTATGCCGACAAGATCCTGATGACAGAACCGAAAGAGACTCTGGATAAATACCGGCACGAGTTGTTCGAGAAATTCGAAGAGTTGTCTAAAGAAGAGTTGATCCAGAAGATGATGTCCTATGAATTCGGAAAATTACTGAAAAAATATGCTTCGGTTGCCGATTTGAATCTTTCGGATGAAGAGCGGCACGATGGAGGACGGAGAGAAAAACGGCGTGGAGAACGGAAAAATGAAGAGAGTGTGACTTTTACGACTTTCTCTGTGAATGTCGGTAAAGAGGACGGGTTCACTCCACGTGATCTGATGACTATTATCAATGAGAATGCCCCGCGGAAAGGATTGGAAATCGGGAGTATCCGCATTTTCGGTAATAATACGAAATTTGAAGTCGATGTGCGTGGAATCAACGGGTTTATGTCTTGTTTCCGGAATGTCAGTTTCAACGGTCTGCCCTTTACGCTTTCCGAGGTAAAGGATCGTTATAACCGTTCGGACCGGGGCGGAGAACGCCGGAGTTCTACTGCCAACAATAAATGGCGTTCGGCAAACCGCCGGAGTGACGGAAGTAGCCGTGGACGCTTCGGAGAAAAGAAAAAAGGTATCGAAAGCGGAGGTCGTTCCCGCAAGAAAAGATAAGACGATAAACGACGGATGAAATAGAACAAAAGATAAAACAGATGAAACGGTGATAACGGTTGAGTCTGTTTTATTTTTATAATGAAACTGATTTTCAATGGAAGTATTACTGTATTTTTTGACAGGAGCCGGAATAGGTGGTTTACTGACTTATCTTTCGACCCGTATCGGGAGAAAAGGTATGGAGGTCAATCTTCGGATATTACAGGAAAAAGTCAAAGCCTGGGAAGAGAAGGAACAACGATGGCAGGAAGAAAAAATGGCCTTGATCCGCGATAATGAACGGTTGAAGGAGAATTTGCGGCAGACGGAAGAAAAATGGAGGGGCCAAAAAGAGGAGATTTTGCAAATAGCGGCTTTACAGAAAGAGCAGTTTCAAAATCTGGCAAACGATATCCTGGAGGATAAATCCCGGCGTTTTACGGAAGCGAACCGGGAAAATATAGAGCGTATACTGAGCCCTTTGAATAAAGATATTCAGGAGTTCCGTAAAAAAGTGGAAGAAAGCTATTCGAAAGAAACGGTCGAGCGGACCGTACTGGAACGAAAGATCGCAGAATTGGTGCAGCTGAATAATCGGATCCGGGAGGATGCCGTCAATTTAACCAATGCTTTGAAAGGAAATACGAAAACGCAGGGGGATTGGGGGGAAATGATTCTCGAGCGAATTCTTGAAAATTCGGGATTGACGAAAGGAAGGGAGTATTTTATTCAGGAAACGTTGAAAGATGAAAGCGATAGGGTGATCCGGACAGAGAACGGGAACACGATGCGGCCGGATGTGATTGTGGTGTATCCTGATAACCGGAAGGTGATTATCGATTCTAAAGTTTCGTTGACCGCCTACGTCGATTATTGCAATGCAGAGACCGAAACGGAACGGGAAGTTGCCTTGAAGGCCCATTTGTTGTCGGTAAGGAAACATATAGACGAATTGTCTGCCAGAAATTATTGCGATTGGTGTGACGGTGCCCTGGATTTTGTGATGTTGTTTATTCCCAACGAATCTTCTTATGTGTTGGCTATGCAGTCGGAACCTACCCTTTGGCATGAAGCTTATCGGAAAAGGGTATTGTTGTTGAGTCCTTCCAATCTGATCGTATCTTTGAAACTCACTGCCGATTTATGGAGCCGGGAATACCAAAACCGCCATGCTCAGGAAATCGCTGAACGGGGAGCTAAGCTTTACGATAAATGTGTGGCTTTTCTGGAAAGCCTGACCGCTATCGGCGACAACATCCAACGTACAGAAGAAAGTTACAGGCAAGCATTAAACCGCTTAAAAGAAGGTAACGGAAACCTGATCTCCCAAACCCTGAAACTAAAAGAATTGGGGGTGAAATCCCGCAGAGGAGACAAAGAAATCCCTGAAGAACTAATTAGGTGATTCTGATTTTTCTTGTTTTGTTTCCTGTTTTTCTCATTCTCCGTTTTATATTTTATCTTTGTAAAATAATCCCAAATGGAATGGAATATGGATATAGTAAAAGCAGAATTTGTCGTCAGTAATGCAACAGTGGAGAAATGTCCGAAGCCGGACCGGCATGAATATGCTTTTATCGGGCGGTCGAATGTCGGAAAATCATCGTTGATCAATATGCTGACGAACAATAAAAAATTGGCTAAGACAGCTGCACGGCCCGGGAAGACCCAATTGATCAATCACTTTCTGATCAACGATATGTGGTATATGGTGGATTTGCCCGGATATGGATATGCCCGTACTTCCGAAACCGCCCGCCGGCAATTTGAAAAAATGATTCGGGATTATATTCTCAAACGGGAGAATTTGGTCTGCCTTTTTGTCTTGATAGACAGTAGACTGGAACCGCAGAAAATCGATTTGGAATTTATGGAATGGCTGGGTGAGAATGGGGTTCCCTTTGTGATGATTTTCACGAAAGCGGATAAACTCTCTGCCACACAACGCTTGAAATGTATCGACGACTATCATAAGGTGATGCTGGAAACCTGGGAGACGACACCTATGGCTTTTATGACTTCTTCTGAAAAGCGATTGGGACGGGAAGAGGTGCTGGATTATATCGATGAATTGAACCGTACCGTAAAATTGTAGGATTGAATAGTTTATAAAGTACATAAACTTTAAGTGACAAAAGAGCAACTTTAAGAACTGATTATATTTTAGAATATGGAGACGAACGTTGTGCTTGCTGTCTTGTTTTGGGGATGTTTGCTCCTGGGGATGCCGGAGAGCCGGGGACAGGAGGCTGAGTGGCGTAAAGGGACTTATCCTGACGGGACATTACGTTATGAAGGGTATTTCAGAGCAGGAAAGCCTGCCGGAGAAATGAAACGGTATTATCCTGACGGTAAGTTGCAGGCGCGGATGGTGTATCGCGGAGATACGGTCGAGGCTGTGTTGTACAGCCGGAAAAGCGATTGTTGCATGCGGGGAAAATATGTCGGCCGGAAGAAGCAGGGGACCTGGGAATATTTTAAGAACGATTGTCTTTTGATGAAGGAGGAATATCGTGATCAGGTATTGAATGGGAAGACGGTCCGTTTTTTCAGTACGGGTAATCCCGCTGAGGAAAAAGGTTGGGTGAACGGTAAACCGGAAGGGGAGTGGAAATTGTATTATGATAACGGACAGTTGCGGATGATCGCCGGTTTGAAAGCCGGAAAATTGGATGGGGAAGTGAAGACTTATAGTTATCAGGGGATATTACGTTCGGAAGGCCGGTACCGGAATGACCGGAAAGAGGGAACCTGGGTATTTTTCGATGATTCGGGGGTAGAGGTAAAACGTAAAAACTACCGCGCCGGTATTTCGGATACGGCAGAGGAAGATGAGCTGGAAGAAAGCCGGCAGTTGGATGTTTTGTTGTCGACGGTAAAAAAGATTCCCGATCCGGCTGTTTTTGCCGATGATCCGGAGGGGTATATGAAATTAACCGGGATGGAATGATGGAGGCGATCAGTCTATATGAATTGAACAACCGGATCAAGCAGACTTTGAAGGCTAGCTTTGCCGATTCGGTTTGGATTACGGCCGAGATTACAGAGGTACAGCTGAATCGTTCCGGTCATTGTTATTTGCAATTGGCGGACAAGAGGGAACAGGAAGACAGTATTGTAGCCACTGCCCGGGGGACGATCTGGGCGTTTACCTTTCGTACGTTGCGTCCTTATTTCGAGACGACAACCGGACGGCAGTTGGAGAAAGGGATGAAAGTCCTGTTGAATGTCGAGGTCGTTTTTCATGAATTATACGGTTATTCGTTGAATATCCGGGATATCGACCCGACTTATACCATCGGGGATCTGGAACGGAAAAAGAGAGAAATCCTGGCTCAGCTCGAGGCCGATGGGGTAATCGATATGAACCGGGAACTGGAATTCCCGGTATTGCCTAAAACGATCGCAGTCATTTCTTCACCTACGGCTGCAGGATTGGGAGATTTTATGAATCAGCTGCAGACCAATCCGTACGGGTATCGTTTTCAGGTCAAACTCTTTCCGGCGATTATGCAGGGGGATAAAACGACCGATTCGGTGATTGCCGCTTTGGAACGGATTTATGAATATGAATCGGTATTCGATGTGGTGGTCATTATCCGGGGAGGTGGTTCGCAGACCGATCTGGGTTGTTTCGATTCTTATGAGATGGCTGCTAATATTGCGCAGTTTCCCTTGCCTGTGATTGCCGGAATCGGTCACGAGAGAGACGAAACAATCGTCGACCGTGTTGCACATATGCGGGTGAAGACTCCTACGGCTGCTGCCGCTTTTTTGATCGGGACTTTCCGGGAGCAGGATGGGCAGTTGGAGACCTGGAAAAATGATTTTATCGTAGGAGTGCAGGAATTGCTCCACAACGAACAAAACAGACAGGTGGTAAGGATATCCGATTTTAAACGTTCGGTGCAAGTGGTGTTGACAGGGAATCGAACAAACCTGAAATTGCTGTCCCAACGTTTGGACCATGCTTCTGAAAATTATATCCGGAACCGGCAGGTATATTTCGATCGTTTGAAAATGAAAATAACCGGCCGGATAGATGTCTTGGCCGATCGTCAGCGAAATCGCCTGGAAAATTTCGGAAAGGCCTTACAACAACAAACCGGTCGGATATTTGCAGATCAACACCGTCGTCTGGAATTGGCTGCAACGACGATCAAATACGTAGATCCTAAAAATGTGCTGGAAAGAGGTTATTCGATCACCCGTTTGAATGGAAAAGCAGTCAGAAAAGCTGCGGTTTTACAAGCCGGAGAGATCGTGGAAACCGAATTAGCTCATGGTAAAATCCAATGTCAAATCCTTAACAACTCAGCAACTCAGCAACTCAGCAACTCAGCAACTCAGTAACTCAGCAACTCAGTAACTCAGCAACTCAAAAACTTTTATAACCCTATGGAAGAAAATAAATTAACCTATAAAGAGGCTATGGCCGAAATCGAGGATATCGTGACTAAACTGGAAAATAATCAACTGGATGTCGATGAATTGAGCGGCAAGGTAAAGCGGGTATCGGAATTGATTGCTTTTTGTAAATCCAAACTGCACGAGACCGAGGAAGAGGTAGAGAAGATTTTGAAGACGATAGAAGATTGATGATGAGATATTGGGGAGTTGTATTTTGTTTTTGTCTTTGGGGGTGGGGCGTGCAAGGACAGCCGGAAGTGGCTTTAAAGCAATTACTGGAAACGCCGGGATTGAATCACGCTGCTATCGGTATATCGGTGAAAAAAGTCGGAGATGGAACGACGGTATTGGCTCATCAGGCAGGAATGGCCTTGACTCCGGCCTCCGTGACGAAATTACTGCCTACTGTATTTGCTTTACAGGAAAGAGGGAAAGATTTTCGTTTTAAAACCCGGGTCGGGTATACCGGAAAGATACAAGATGGTACTTTAACCGGAGATTTGATTCTTGTGGCAGCGGGTGATCCGACGCTCGAGTCCCGTTATTTCCCCAATCATTCTCTTTTGAGTCCGATCGTCACTGCGTTGGAAAAAGCAGGAATACAACGAATAGACGGAAGTATCCGGGTCGAGGGAGCATTACCGGGAGTGAATATTCCGGGATCGTGGACTTGGGAAGATGTTTCGAATTACTATGCAGCTTTGTATCTGCCCTTCAATTACCGGGATAATACCTGTTTTTATCATTTTCAGACAGGAGTCGCAGGCACTCCGGCTAAGTTAAAAGAGATTGTCCCTGCTTTGCCGGGAGTGAAAATAGTGAATGAGGTAACGGCTGCTGTCGGAAACCGGGATGATGCCTGGGTGTTCGGAGGACCCTATAGTGAAGTTTTATGTATTCGGGGGACTCTTCCACAAAACCGGACGCTCTTTAAAGTGAAAGGTGCGATACATCGTCCGGCTGAAGTATTTGTAGCCGAATTGACCGATATACTGAAAGCCAGAGGAATTACCGTTGCGAAGAAAAAAATCGAAGAACAACCCCGTACGGAATGGTTGACCCTGACTTCTCCTGAATTGGGGGAAATCGTATTCCATACCAACAAAGCCAGTGTCAATTTGTTTGCCGAAGCCTTAGGGTGCCTGGTAGCTCCGGCGGATTGGCCGGAAAAGGTCGGAATGTTACTCAAAGAGGCTGGGATACCGGCGGAAGGAATGATCTTAAAAGATGCCTGTGGGTTGTCGCCGATGGATGCTGTGCCGGCTTCTGTTTTTACCGACCTGTTGGTTTATGCAGACAAAGTGGTAGGGGAGACATTGGGCCGTTCATTGCCGGTGGCAGGAAAAGACGGTGGTTTAAGTGGTTATTGTATCGGAGCGACAGCATTGAAAGGACGGATGCAGGCTAAAACCGGGTCGATGTCCGGAGTACGTTGTCTGGCAGGTTACCTGACTACTACGGGGAATGAACGAATGGCCTTTACCGTTCTCATCAACCATTATACCTGTACTGCTTCACAATTACAAAAAGCGGTCGGAAAATTCTTGCAAAGTCTGCTGAGCTATTGATATTCCGATCCCCCTCCCGTGATTGGTTTATCTTCGGAAAGAAAGGGTGAAAACACTTCCTGCACCGGTTTGTGATTTGACGGTGATATTGCCTTTATGGAGGGTCATGATTTGTTTACACAGGCTGAGACCGATACCCGAGCCTCCGGATTTGGTTGTGAAAAAAGGAACGAAGATTTTATCCAAAGCTTCAGGGACGATGCCCGGTCCGTTGTCCTCGACGTGGATGGTGATCTGAGTGGTGTCGGACTGGGTGGTGATGCGGATCAGGGGAGCCGGTATATCCCGGCAGGCTTCTTCGGCATTTCGGATGAGATTGAGGAGTACCTGTTCGATCTGGGTTCGGTCGGCTTGGATTTGCAGGCGGGGATCGTGACAAATAAATTCACAGGGAATAACAGAGGTCGCATGGAGTTTCCGAAGACCGGTGAATAATTCTTCCAGCGAGAGCGGGACTAATTCGGGAGCCGGGATACGGGTAAGTTTCCGGTAATTTTGTACAAATTCGAGTAATCCCTTACTACGCCGGTGGATCGCTTCTAAAGCCTGGAGCATGACCGGTGAGGTCGCATCTTCGGTCGTTGTCCGGGCAACCCGTTCCGTCAGGGTTTCGGATAGAGAAATGATGGGGGCCAGGGAGTTCATGATTTCATGGGTCAGCACCCGGATCAGTTTTTGCCAGGCTTCGATTTCATTGTTTTCCAGTACCGAATGAATGTTTTTCAGGCTGATCAATAATAATTCTTTGCCCTGTATTCTGAAAATGACCGGATTCAGAGCGATTTCACGAACCCGGCCGACTTGTTCCAGACGCAGAATATGAGTTTCTCCGGGGATAAGCCGCAGCAATAGGTCGGGTAAGTCAGGGGTAATCGCTGCCAGTTCTGAAAGTTGGCGAAGGCTGGTCAGGCCGAATTCCCGAAGCACGGTTTTATTATACCATTCGATGGTTCCGTTCCGGTTGAGGACCAATATGCCCGAATCGATGGTACTCAACAAGGTATTATAATATAGGTGTTGTTCTTCGAGGGTGTACATTTTTTCCCGGAATTGCTTTAAAGCTTGTTCCATCGCCTGCGTTAACCGAGGGTCTGCCTGTTTTTTACTCCCCGGACGGAAAGATAACGAAAAATCTGAAAAACGGATAGCCGTAATGAGCCGCATGACCATTTCGGTCAACTTTTGTTGCTGCTTGTCGATATGGAGGATAAACAGGAGAATGACGAAAAAAGTAAAGAGCGAACAAAACCAAAGCGATTTCATCAATAGGATTCCCAACAAAACAGAAAGGAAGACCAACGATCCGCTTTGTAAGAGTAAGATCAGACGGGAGTTTTGGAAAGATTTCATCAGATTTCGTATTTTTCCAGTTTACGGTAAAGGGCAAAACGGGTGATGCCCAGCATTTCGGCAGCCCGGCTGATATTACCTTCACATTTTTTCATCGCTTTCTCTATCGCTTTTTGTTCCAATTCCATCAGGTTTAAGGTTTCCAGGTCACCGGTAGTACTACTATATGGGGGACGTAACATAAAATTGTCCGGTTCTAACAGCTTGCCCGGGGCCAGGATAACGGCCCGTTCGACAGCATGCTGTAATTCCCTTACATTGCCCGGCCAATTGTATTGGAGCAATTTTTGTTGGGTGTCTCGTGTAAAGCCTGTAATTTCTTTTTTGTATTTATAGCAATAGCGGTTGAGAAAATGCCGGGCCAGGAGTAAAATATCCTTTCCCCGTTCCCGGAGGGGAGGAATCGGGATTTCGATGGTATTGATGCGGTAAAGAAGGTCCTGGCGGAATTTTCCTGTAGTGACCATATTGTGGATATCGGCATTGGTGGCACAGATCAAACGGATATCGATGTTTTTAGGCTGAGTAGAACCTAAACGGGTGATTTGACGTTTCTCGATCGCTGTCAATAGCCGGGCTTGCATGGGAAGCGAGAGATTTCCGATTTCGTCCAGAAACAGGGTTCCCCCCGAGGCGGTTTCCATACGTCCTGCTTTGTCTTTCCGGGCATCGGTGAAAGCTCCTTTTTCGTAACCGAAAAGCTCGCTTTCGAATAAGGTTTCCGGGATTGCCCCCAGGTCGATCGGGACAAAAGGAGCTCCGTTGCGGGGAGAGTTTTGGTAAATGGCTTTGGCTATCAGGTCTTTCCCCGTACCGTTTTCACCCAATAGAAGAATGTTGGCGTCGGTGCCCGAGATCTTTTTGATGGTGTGAATTACTTCCAGTATGGCCGGCGATTCACCGATGATTTCTACTCCTTCGTCCGGAGCGGAAAGGGCTGTCAGCTGCTCTTTCAAAGCCACTACTTCGGTCCGGGTTTGGCGGAGACGGATAGCCGAGGAAATGGTGGCCAGCAGTTTTTCGGTTTCCCAGGGTTTAGGAATAAAATCGATCGCGCCGGCACGAATAGCTTTCACGGCTTTCTCGGTGTCGGCATATGCGGTGATAAACAACACGACGGCTTGCGGGTCTTTTTGTAAAATTTTTTCCAGCCATAGAAAGCCTTCTTGTCCACTGCTGGCATCCCGGCTGAAATTCATGTCCAGTAAGATAATGTCCGGGTTGAAATTGTCCATAAAATATTCTATACGCGCAGGAGAAGTAGTGACCTTTATTTTTTCCACATAAGGCTCTAATAATAGATTCAAAGCAAAAAGCACATCTTCATTATCGTCTACAATCAGAATTTTTCCATCCATGGTTTTAGGATTGAACAGGTGTTGTTATTCATTTCAAACAAATGTAGGAATAATATTTACAGCTTGTATGTGCGGATTCGAACATTTTTTGTGCGGATATGCACATCTATTTTATCGCTTTTGTTTTGTAAGTTGTTGATTATTATATTATTTTGTTTATGGCACGTTGTTTGCCTCCCTGATTTGTAAAAAGAAACCTATGAACCTGAAATTATGCTATATCACAGGATGGTCATTACTGGTAGCTACCGGGCTTTCGGCCCAGAATAGGGGCGATCTTGCGGTTAAAGTAGCCCGGGATAGCGGTCAGGTGATCGAATTGACTTTGCAGGAGGCTGTCGACATGGCCCGTACAAATTCACCCTCGGCAGTATCTGCCCGTCACACTTTCCGTTCGGCTTATTGGAGTTATCGTTCTTTTCGGGCGAATTATCTGCCTTCATTGACGCTTTCGTCTAATCCCGATCTGACACGAACGATTAGTAAAGTCACCTTGGGGGATGGTTCGGAGAAATACGTCAGTCAGAATATGTTGACGGTAGACGGTGAATTGTCGATTTCCCAAAATGTCTCCCTGACCGGAGGTAGTTTTTTTGTACAGAGTTCGTTACAACGGATGAAATTATTCGATTCCAATTCGGTATCCTTCCGTTCTTCCCCGATTATTATCGGTTATAGCCAATCCTTGTTCGGATACAATAGCCTGAGATGGGACCGCCGGATCGAACCGGTACGTTATCGGGAGGCGAAAAAGGCCTATGTGGAATCGCTCGAGCTGGTATCGGCTGAAACGGTGAATAAATTTTTCGCTTTGGCACAGGCTCAGAGTAATTACGATATGGCCCGGTTCAATTACAATAATGCGGATACTCTGTATAAATTCGGTAAAGGTAGGTATGAGATCGGACGGATCACAGAAAACGAACTTTTACAGTTGGAGATCAATCGGTTGAACGAATCGACCAACGTGATGGATGCTTCCATTGAAATGGACAACTGCCGTCAGGCTTTGTGTGTGTATTTGGGTCTGGATAAAAATGTTATTCTGAAAGTCCGGGTAAATGTCGAAGTTCCCCGGATCCGGGTGAATCCGGAGCAAGCCTACGAATTATTCAACCGTAATAGTCCCGATATAGATGATCTCGAACGGCAATTATTAGAAAGTAAGAGTGGTGTGGCACAGGCCAGGGCGAATGCCGGATTGAAGGCCGATCTGTATGTGCAGTGCGGATTGTCACAGACGGGGACCACTTTTAACCAGGCCTATACAAATCCCAACGATCAGCAACAGGTTCGTGTCGGGATTTCCTTACCGATCCTCGACTGGGGCCGTGGACGCGGACGGGTGAAAGTGGCGAAATCCAGGGAAGAAATGGTGAAAATACAGGTGGAACAACAACGGAACAACCTGGAAATGAATGTCCGTAAATTGGTATTACAATTCAACTTGCAGGCCGAACGGGTACAGATTGCTATGAAAACCGACCAGACAGCCCGCCGCCGTCATGAGGTGGCCCGTAAACTGTACTTACTGGGAAAATCCACTATTCTCGACTTGAATGCATCGGTCACCGAGAAAGACACTGCCAGCCGTAATTTCCTTTATGCTTTGAGTAATTACTGGAATTTGTATTATATGCTCCGGAGTATGACGCTCTATGACTTTGCCCGCCATTCGGAGATCAGTGTAGATTATAAAAAACTTGAAAATTAAATAGTATGGACCGGATTCTTGAAAAAAAACCTTTTATCATCCGCTATCGGAACTATCTGATTGCCGGTGTCGTTTTTCTCGCCTTTTTGATTTACGTGGTCGTAAATTCGATGGGAGGACGCAAGCTTCGTACAGAGGCCGATAAACTGTCGGTCGAAACGGTGAGACAAGATAAATTCCTGGAGTATGTGGATGCCGAAGGGATTGTACAACCGATCCTGACGTTGAAAGTAAATACCCGTGAAGGGGGAAGTGTCGATAAGATCATCGGCGAAGAAGGGGTGATGCTGGAAAAAGGAGATACTATCCTGATACTGACCAATCCGGAACTGATCCGTTCTATCGACGACCAAAGGGATGATTTGGATAAACAAATTACTGCATTCCGCGAGAAAGCGATCGAGATGGAACAAAAAAGCCTGAATTTGAAACAACAGGTATTACAGGCCGCTTATGAATTGGAGCGCCTCGAAAAAAGCTATGTTTTGGATCAGGAAGAATATAAGATGGGAGTGAAAAGCAAGGCGCAGCTCGAAGTTGCCCGGGATGAGTACGAATATAAAAAGAAAAGTACGGCTTTACAACTCGAGGGATTACAGCACGATTCTACCGTGACGGTGATCCGGAAAGAATTGATGCAAGGCGATCTCGAACGCGAAAAGAAAAAATTTGCCCGGGCCTGTGAACGTCTGGATAAATTGGTGGTCAGAGCTCCCGTGAAGGGACAACTGAGCTTTGTCAAAGTGACCCCGGGACAACAGGTAGGCCCGAATGAAAGCATTGCCGAGATCAAAGTGCTCGACCAGTTTAAAATCCACACTTCTCTAAGCGAATATTACATCGACCGGATTACTACCGGACTACCCGCCACCGTCAATTATCAGGATGAAAAATATCCGCTGAAAATTACCCGGGTGGTTCCTGAGGTGAAGGATCGTACCTTTGATGTCGATTTGGTATTTTGTGAAAAGATGCCCGATAATGTACGCATCGGGAAAAGCTACCGGGTACAGGTCGAACTGGGACAGCCCGAAGATGCCGTCGTTATTCCGAAAGGCAATTTCTTCCAGTATACGGGAGGACAATGGATCTACAAATTGGACGAATCCGGTAACAGAGCGGTGAAAGTACCCATTACGGTAGGCCGGCAGAATCCGCGTCAATATGAGATTATCGAAGGATTGAAAGCAGGGGATCGGGTGATCACCTCGGGTTACGATACTTTTGGAGATGCCGAAGAATTGATTCTCAAATGATAAAAGAGCAGGCAGGCATGTTGAGACAGGATTTGTAGATCGTCTGGCGGTGGCTCTGCAAATGGACAGGGCTGTCGGTAGCGATCCTGCAAGGGCCCTGAAAGAAGGAAAGTAGAAATTACAGAAAATTGAATAAAGAGATGAGTTGTCATGGACTGAAAATGGCATACCGGAATTTATTGAAGTACAAGTTACAATCGGTGATTTGTGTACTCGGGTTAGCCGGAGGATTATCCTGCTTTACGGTATGTAATTATATGTTGAGGAAAGAGTTGGCCTGGAATAAACAGTTACCCCATTACGGGGAGACTTATAAATTGGTCACTATCCGGGAAAATGGGGAGGTCGACGGGTTGGTCAGCCTGGATCTGGCTGAACAGTTGAAACAGGAGTTTCCTGAGATTGAAAAATCGGTATATTATGTCGGTATGTCCGGGGTCAGCGATAAATTATGTGTCGTCGGGCAGGAAAATGGGAAACAGACAGCTGCGAAGGCTTTCTTTGTGCTGACGGATAGTTCTTTTTTCGATTTTTATGATTTTCGGCTGACGGCGGGGAATGGGGAGAAATTGAAAAAGCAACCCGATGTTTTGATACTGACATCCGAAGGGGCCGATAAAATTTTCGGTACTTCGGAAGCGGTCGGAAAGAGTTTTACAGAAGTAAATGATTTTAAGAATACTGAGCGTTCCTGGACCGTGGCGGCGATGATGGAAAATTTTCCGCATCGTACGGATTTTCAGTATGGGGACGGGGTGATCCTGAATTCCGATGTATTGCGTCAGGCCCGATACAGGGATTATGTTTTCGTATACTATCGCTTGCGGGAGGGGACTTCCTATGAATTGCTGAACCGTAAAATCGGCGTTTATATGGAGAAACATCCGGAGTGGAGGGGAAATACACCTTTGACTGTGAAAGTTTATCCTTACAAAGACTATAAGAAACTGACCGGGAAGCCTCTATTGAGTAAGGCGGGATTGATATTTTCCGGGATCGGGTTGCTGGTCTTGCTGACAGCGCTGTTCAATTTCCTGTTGTTTACGGCCGGCAGGATGTTCAACCGCAGGAAAGAACTGGGTATCCGGGAACTCCACGGAGCGACATCAGGGAGGCTGCTTCAGCTGTTTATGGTCGAAATAACCCTGACTTTGCTCATCACCGGAGTGATAGCGGCGGCCATGCTGGAACTGATTTCGATGTATTTTGCCGGGGAATGGACCTATTATATGAATTTTTCCGAGGGTGGGAGTTGGGTGATTAAAATGGGAGGTGATTTAGCCGAATACCTGATCGGAGTGTGGCTGTTGATGTTGGTTGTCGGATACGGAATTATCCGGCAGGTACGGCAAGCGACTATGTTACGTAATTTACAAGGAGGAGGGATTGCTTACCGTGCCCGTATGCAGACAGTGCTATTGGGAATCCAGCTGGTCATTTGTATGTTCCTGATCGGTCTCTCCTGGTTTATGCAGAATCAGCAAAAAGCCTTGGAAAGCCAGATGGCCGGGGGGATGACCCGGGCGGAGATGGAGCGCATTTATGCCTTTAATCTGAATGGTGAGAGTCTCGAGCCGATCCGGAAACAAATGCGCGATATGCTGGCGGCGAATCCCT
Organism: Odoribacter sp.; assembly: GCF_985060555.1. NCBI lineage: Bacteria > Pseudomonadati > Bacteroidota > Bacteroidia > Bacteroidales > Odoribacteraceae > Odoribacter > Odoribacter sp. Next base: position 48,462 of record NZ_CFKYFN010000034.1, read on the forward strand.
ATGCCGAAGAATGGTGCCGGAGTGGTACCGGATTACTCGCTCCCTGGATGATATACCCGAAAAGTTATCGGATAGAAGGTGTGGAGGAAGAGAAAGAAGTGACGTTGAACTATAATTGTGTCGACCCGAACTATACCGATTTTATCCATGCGAAAATGGAGGAAGGGCGTTTTTTCAAGACCGGTGAACCTTATGTGATGGTCGTTAACCGGGCATTTGCCGATTGGCTGGGTGAAAATCCGATCGGAAAGTCTGTGACTATCGATGGGATGATGGGAGTGATTACTTACCGGATTATCGGTATCATGGAGAATCTTTTACCCGTAGGAAACGAACCCCGGATCATACCGGGAATTTATCTGCCTTTCCCGGAAGGTTATATCAACGAAACGCTTTATGTGAAATTCAGGCCGGGATATGTTCAGCAAGGGATACAGCCATTGAAAGATAAAGTGCAAGCTCAGTTGAGTTCGTTTACCCCTCTATATATTGAAAATCTTTGGGTAGATATGGAAGGTTATTTAAGTAAGGTGATCGAACTCGGCAGTATGATCTTTTGGCTGGCTGTTTTTTGTATACTGATCAGTGCTTTGGGTGTGTATTCGGCAATGATGCTGGCCGTGGAAAAACGAAGCCGGGAGATGGCTATCCGTAAAATCAACGGAGCTACTTTGACGGATATTGCCGGAATCTTTTGTCTGCATTATCTGAAACTCTTGATCTTTGCCGCCTGTATCGCTTTTCCGCTGATATACGGGACGATGCACCGGTGGCTGGAAGAATATAGCCACCGGATCACGTTGAGACCGGATGTGTTTGCTGCGATTTTTATTCTGATGATGATCATTATGCTGTTGACAATCGGGTCTCAATTGCTGAAAATCATCCGGGTGAATCCGACCGAGGTATTGAAAAACGATTGAAGATATTATTTTTTGTGATTGGTATGAAATTATGATTCGACACATTTTGATTGTTGCCTGGCGCAATATCTGTAAATATAAAGTATCGGCCGGAATTGCGGTAGTCGGTCTGGCGATGGGATTACTCTGTTTTGTATTGTGTAATTTTTGTGCCCGTTTGTTCTTTTCGATAGATAAGGTCTTCCCTAACTATGACCGGATGGCGGAGATACAGATCAAGGTAGGAGAAGGCGGGGAGTTGCAGGATTATTTTGCCGGGACACCGCCGACTTTGGCCGGGGATATGGAAACGGCTTTTCCGGGACAGATCGAGTGTTGTACGGCAGTATCCTATGGGGGACAAATGAATGTAACCTTCGAACGCGGAGAGAAAAAACCTTTGGTCTGTATGCTTTATACGATCGAGGTTGACAGCAATTTCCAGAAGGTTTTCTCGGTACAGTTAACCGACGGAAATTGGAGGCAGTTGTTCCGGCAAAAGAATGCTGTAGTATTGAGCCGGTCTGCTGCACGTCGGATTTTTGGAAAACAAAATCCGGTCGGTAAGGTATTCCATCCGAATAAATTGACAAGAAGGTCCGAAAGAAATTATACTCCGGAAGAATTGGCTGCTATCGATTATGTGGTGTCGGGAGTGATGGAGGATTTGCCGGTGAATGCCAGTTATAGTCTCCTGAATCGGATTGATGCCCTGTTGATTAACGATCAGCAGGGCCGATTTGCCGGGTATGTACCGGGAGAGGGAACCGGATGTACGACGTTTGCTTTGCTATATCCCGGAGTGAAAAAAGAAACGGTGAATCAAAGGATCGATCCCGAAAAAAATAAGATTTTTGTCTCGGGAATGGAAGGAAGACCGCAGTTATTGTCACCCGGAAAGAACAGTACGGAATATTATCATGATCTCGGCTATGGGTATTTATGCATCGGATTATTGATCCTGTTGGTGGCGGTACTGAATTTTTTTATTTTCATCAGCGGTAATTTTCTGAATCGACAAAAGGAATACAATATCCGCCGGGCTATCGGGAGTAGCTGTCGACAGGTATTGGGGTTGTTGTTTGCCGAAACGATGATCATGCTTATGGCTGTCGGGATTATCGTGGCTTGTTTGCTCGAATTACTATACGATAGGTTGGATTTTAGTCTGACGAGGCAGGTGATCGTTTTTGAGCCGGCTATGCTGTACCGCCATTTGTTACAATATCTGGGGGGCTGTGTCGTCCTGTTTCTGGGAGTTTGCTGGGGGATTTCCCATCGGCTGAATCGTCAGAGCATACAGACCGGTATAGGAACCTCCCTGAAAATAAGAAAAAACAGATTACGGAATTGGATGTTGGGTATGCAATTGGTGATTTGTTTCCTGTTTTTTACCGGCGGACTGGCCGTTTATTTACAATCGGAAATGAATATGAAGAATATTTTTCCTTTTCTCGATAAACAGGAGAGGGAGCATATCCTCGAAGTTAATCTCACCTATCCGCAGTTGCAGGGATTGGAAACGGCTTATATCGCCCGTTTCGGAGAGATTGCCGGTGTCACCGATGTCTTGCCGATGGATAAGGATTTGTTCGGCGGATACTTTTCGACGACGACGGTTCGGCTGGGGGAAGGGCAGTACCGGGAATTCTGTGAGGTGCGGACCGGACCGAATTTTGCTTCTTTCTTTCATATTCCCGTACTTGCCGGCGAAATGTTTAAGTATCCGGGGCAAAGGGTGGCTGACCGGATTATCGACGGCATATACGGAGGAAAGGTCATCACCGATGGATTTGAAGATATCGATGGGAAAAAAATAAATATCTGTGGGGTGGTGGAAGCTATTCCTCAGATTTATGCAGAAAATCATACGTGGGCACGTTTATGGATGTTGAGTGAACATCCCAGGTGGTGTTATCTTAAAGTACTTCCCGGCTCCAAAGCGAAGGTCATGGAGACGGTGCAACGTATGCTGGCCGAAGAAGTGCCGGAAAGTCTGGACAACCGGATTTTTACACTGGAAGAATTGGTGCAGAAAGAAAATCACTCCCAGGAACAGATGAAATCGATGTTGCTGTTTTTCACGCTGGTGTGTCTGTCGATTACTGTTCTGGGGATTTATTCGGCGATCAGTATCGATACCGAAAGGCGACGAAAGGAAATCGCTATCCGTAAAATCAACGGAGCATCGGCTTATGTGATAGTACGTCTCTTTGCCCGGTTATACCTGAGGTTATTAGTGGCGGCGATGGTGCTTACTTTCCCTTTTCTGAACTGGATCATGCATTTGTGGCTTCAGGGGTTTACCCTGCATTTCGGTCACGGTCCGGCCTTTTGGATTTTTATAGTCTTTGTGATGGTAACGGTGGTGGCTTTGACCATTGCCTGGAAAATACGCGCGATCATCCGGGTGAATCCGGTGGAGGCACTGAGGGATGAATAAGAGGTAAAAGGCCGGGAGGCTATAGGCTAAGGGCTGAAACAGAAAGGAGAAGGCTGAAGTGACTTGACAAACTCCTCTGAAAGAAGATAATATCGTCTTTCAGAGGAAAATTGAATTGATAAAATCGCTGGAACGTAATGGAGCAACCTTTATTTGGCCCGGTATTTATTTTCCCGGAGGATATTCAGGACTTTTTCTTTCACTTCTCCCTGAATGATGATCTCTCCGTCTTTTACCGATCCGCCGACTCCGCATTTGTTTTTTAGCAGTTTGGCCAGTTCTTTCAGATCGTCTTCCCTGCCTACAAAGCCCTGTACTAAGGTGACCGTTTTCCCTTTACGTTGTTTGGAGTCGAGCATTACTCTCAGATTTTGTTTTTCCGGGGGTAATGTCTCGTCTTCTGTCTCGTTATTGTATTCGTAATTATAGTTCGGATCAGTGGAATAAACTACATGGATTCGGTTCTTTTTATCTGCTTTCATAAACTAATATCTTAAATTCCTGAGATGATACATCCCTAATCTTTCATCTTCACTTCTCTCCCATCTCTTAATAGAAATACAAATATAGAACTTTTTGTTTAATTTTCTGTTAAAGGGTTGTTTGTGAGAAAATAGCCACTAATTTTGTATCACCAAAAGGTGGAATTGAAAAATATTCCATACGGCCCATATAACAAAGAACTATAAACGTATAAAAAATGAATAAGATTCTGAAAAAAACGTACTTCTCTGAGAAGGTGGTGCAAATGGTCGTCGAGGCTCCTTTAATAGCTAAATCCAGGAAACCGGGTAATTTTGTGATTGTACGGGTAGGTGAAAAAGGCGAACGGATGCCGTTAACGATTTCGGACGCTGATCCGGTGAAAGGTACGATTACGCTTGTGATCCAGAAAATGGGAGTTTCTTCTACCAAATTATGTAATCTCGAAGAAGGAGAATATATAACGGATTTGGTAGGACCATTGGGCAAAGCGACTCATATAGAGAAAGTGGGAACCGTGTTGGCTTGTGGAGGTGGTGTCGGTGTGGCTCCTCTGTTGCCGATTATACGGGCCTTTAAGGCTGCCGGTAACCGGGTAGTGAGTATTTTGGCTGCTCGTACTAAAGAACTGATTATTCTGGAAGATGAAGTGCGCAAAGCTTCCGATGAAGTGATCATCATGACCGATGACGGAAGTTATGGTAAACAAGGAGTTGTAACCGTGGGGATGGAAGAAGTGATCGGCCGTGAAAAAGTGGATCTGTGTGTAACTATCGGACCGGCTATCATGATGAAGTTTTGTGCTTTACTTACTAAAAAATATGAAATTCCGACCATTGCCAGCTTGAATGCTATCATGGTGGACGGTACCGGTATGTGTGGTGCCTGCCGGGTTACTGTCGGTGGAAAGACCAAATTTACTTGTGTCGACGGCCCTGAATTCGATGCCCATCAGATTGATTTCAATGAGATGTTGTCTCGCTTGGGAGGCTTTAAAGGGGCGGAAACCGAAAAAATGGAGGAATTCGTACATCATGGCGAATGTGCCCTGAGCGATCGGAATGCCGATTGGCGGAAAGCACTGCGCGAAACTGTGAAAGCGAAAGAGCGTACGATGATCGAAAGGGTGAAAATGCCCGAACGTACTCCTCAGGAACGGATCTCTAGCCAGCGCCTGGAAGTGAATACCGGGCTGACGAAAGAAATGGCTATGCAGGAAGCCCGGCGTTGTCAGGATTGTGCTAATCCGACCTGTATGGAAGGCTGTCCTGTTGGGATCGATATTCCAGGATTTATTAAAAATATCGAGCGTGGAGAGATTCTTGAAGCTGCTGCCGTATTGAAAAAGACCAGTGCTCTGCCGGCAGTGTGCGGACGGGTATGTCCACAGGAAAAACAATGTGAATCGAAATGTTTCTATCTGCAAAAAATGAAAAAAGCACCGGTAGCTATCGGTTATCTGGAACGTTTTGCAGCTGATTTCGAACGCGAATCCGGTCAGATGGCGATACCCGAAGTGGCTGCTCCCAACGGAATAAAAATAGCAGTGATCGGTTCAGGACCCTCGGGACTTTCATTTGCCGGAGATATGGTGAAGAGAGGCTATGAGGTTACGGTTTTCGAAGCGCTCCACGAGATTGGAGGGGTATTGAAATACGGTATTCCTGAATTCCGTCTGCCGAATCATATCGTAGATGTGGAAATCGGTAACCTGAAAAAAATGGGTGTGAAGTTTGTAACTAACTTTATCGTTGGGATGACCGAAAGTATCGAAGACCTGAAAAAGGAGGGTTTCAAAGGATTTTATGTCGCTTCCGGTGCAGGCTTACCTAATTTTATGAATATTCCGGGAGAGAATGCGAATGGGGTGCTTTCCTCTAACGAATACCTGACCCGGGTGAATTTGATGGGGGCTGATAACGAGTTTTCGGATACGCCGGTCTACCGGGGAAAAAATGTAGTCGTAGTCGGTGGTGGAAATACAGCGATGGACTCTGTTCGTACCGCTAAACGTTTGGGAGCCGAGAGAGCGATGATTGTTTACCGGCGCAGTGAAGAAGAAATGCCTGCACGTCTCGAAGAGGTGAAACATGCTAAGGAAGAAGGATGCGAATTTATCACTTTGACCAATCCGGTAGAATATATCGCTGATGAAAAGGGAAGAGTAAAACAAGTCAGGGTTCAGAAAATGGAACTTGGTGAACCCGATGCCAGCGGACGTCGTCGTCCTGTGCCGGTTGAAGGGAGCGAATACCTGATCGATGCCGATGTGGTAGTGGTAGCTGTCGGAGTTTCGCCTAATCCGATCGTTCCCCGTTCGGTGGCCGGACTGGAAGTTTCTAAGAAAGGTACGATTGTCGTGAATGATGCTACCATGCAGTCAAATCTGCCGGAGTTTTATGCCGGTGGGGATATTGTCCGGGGAGGAGCTACGGTGATCCTCGCTATGGGAGACGGACGCCGGGCAGCTGCTCATATGGATGCTCAGCTAAGATCGTAATCGGTCTTTATAGAGAAGGAGCTGGTCCAAAAGTTTTAGCTTTTGTGGTCAGCTCCTATCTGTTCTTTACCTCTTTCCTGATCCGGGTAAAAAAACGCCTCCAGCGATAGGCTTTCGTTTCGGGATCTTTGGCTGTCAGAATCAAGGTCGCTTTACCGATGATAAATTCTTCGGGGATAGGCCCCAGATAGCGCGAATCCTGAGAATTCCACATATTGTCACCGCCCATAAAATACCAGTTGGTACGGAAAGTATAACGCTCGACCAGTGAATCGCCACACCACACCTGACCTTCTCGCTCTTGCAAGTTCAGCCCACTTTCGTATTTAATCATTTTATAATAGATCCGGACAGCTGAAGTATCGATCGGTAAGGTATCCCCTTTACGGGGCAGATAAAGGGGACCGAAATTTATAAAGTTCCAGCCTAGCCGGTAGTCGAATGGATAAGTGTTGTATATTCCCTGCGGATATTCACCCCGATAATTGGAAAGCATCTCCTGATCGTTCAGATTGCCTATTCCCCGCCTACCGTTGATTTCATAAAATCCCCCTTTGATTTGCAGACTATCGCCCGGTATACCGATGCAGCGTTTGACATAGAAACGGGAAAGGTGCATACTGATCCTGTCCCATCCTCCTGAATAGGGAAAATTAAAAACCAGCACATCCCCATTATGAATTTTCGAGAAGCCTTTGATCCGGTAAGTTTCCGGTTCTGTTCGGTCTTTCAGAAAATCGAAATTTTTATACATCCGCGCACCGAAACTCAATTTATTTACCATAATAAAATCTCCCGGTTCTATCGTCGGTTGCATGGAGTCGCTGGGGATGGAATAAAAATCGACGACAAACAGTCGTAACAAGATTGCTATCACTAACGAAATAACGATGACTGCAATATATTGAAGTATATTTTTGATAATTTTTTTCATTATAATCTGATCGGAAACACCGTTTTATTGAACGGTTGAAGTTAACGATAATTTTAAGAATATATCACTTTCCACTATTTTTTTAACAATAGCCCGCTTTCTCCCTTCCCCGTGAGTTACAGCCTGAGGGGACCGCTTGCAAAAAATGTTTAAATTTGAAGAGAGTTTAAAGGAAAAATATGAAAAAGAACTGGTCGGTATGCCTGTGTATGTCAGAAGGGAGAAGTGAAGAATATGTTGAAATAGTGACAAAAAGAAAGGGAGGTAGAACCTGTAAGGATTAACTTGGGAATACTTTCCTTGGTTTCTTTTCCTCCCATGTAGATGAGTCGGCAGTGATCATCTAGTTATGCTTTCTATTGCTTGATTCATTATATAAAACTTTCAAATTAGCTCAGACCGGGCAAGAGCGATAATGCTTGCTTTTTTCGTTACGGAATAAACAAGAACGCTTTGCAACGTCTTTATAGTGAGGTCGGCAATCCTAGGTAACTCAAATATAGCGTTTGTTCTTGCCGGTCTGGCTATTTCAATACCTCATTATATTTTGAAATATGGGTAATTCTACAAAATATTCTGATGTTGTTTTTCTTTTTCTAATAGGTTAAGTCGGTTTATGAACTGTAGGCACGTAAATATTACTTGTTTGTATTTATTTTTTATATATTATTTTTAAATTAATTAATTTCTTTACTGAAATAAGAAAACTGATATAATTATATCATTATTTATAAATGTCAGTTTTTTCTCTTTTTTGAATATTGTTTTTTGTTTTTTCAAAAGCAAAATTATAAAAGATTTATATTTTTGTGCTAAAACAAGTATTCTATAATATTCTTTTTACAAAACTTTTATGTGGTGAATAATAATATAAAGATTATCAATGTATTAACGCTCCTTATGTTATTCTTGTTTCTCTTAGGACAAGGAGTCTGGATCTATCATGTGCGTGAATTGAAAGTTAAAGAATTCAAAATGCGGGCAGGTTATCTTCTTTCGGAAGTGGCGGAGGAATATATTGCAGACGAGGGGCTTAAGTATTTGGCTTATGGTAGAGATTCTTCTTTCCGTAATGGGAGATTAAGAGAAAATAAAGATGAAAAATGTTTTCCGGTAAATCATTTCTATGTGTTTTCTGAGGATAAAATCCACTTGGTATATGATGATTTGTACGAGAATCGGGAGCTCGATGTGAGACGACTCGATTCTTTATTGCGGAATGCCTTGACCGAACGTTCTATGCCTCCGTTGGTTTGTTGGGCCATCTCAGACCGGAATACAGGTCATATCTTACTCACTTGCGGGAAAGTTTCCGGCTCCGATAAGTTAATTCAGGCAGTGCCGGCAAATTTGGGATGCGGATTTCAGCATCACCTGATCGCTTCCTTCGAACTCCCTTTTGTATTCAACGCTTTTATGGGTATCTTGCTGGTGGAAGTTATTTTTTTACTCGGTTTTATATTGAGTTTATTGTGGCAATGGCATTACATTCACACTTTTTGGAAAACTTCGGAAGTAAAGATGATGGGGGCTGCTCATCTAGAACATGAGCTGAAAAAACCGATAGCGATTTTATTGAATGCAGTAGAGGATCTGATGGAAAGTAACAAAGATATCCTGACCGCACGGGAGCAGCTGAAATTGAAAATGATGCGGGTAAGATTGATCAAAATGGCTGATATGACAGATACTTTACTCATGATTTGTGGTAATTCCATGCCCCAATTCAAGTGTGCCGATTTGAATGTCAGACAAGAAATGGACATGGTACTCGAACTTTTCGAGATACTCAAACCCTATGCCAAAGTGAGTTTTCATATCACTCCCGAGGCTGCTTCGGCCTGTCTGGATCAGGTCTATTTCTTTTATATGGTGGTCAACCTTGTAGATAATGCTATAAAATATAGTGGTGATCATCCTTGTGTAACCATTGATTGTTGGAAAGAAAATGATAATTTTGTAATCGCTGTCAGAGATAATGGGATCGGCATTCCAAAACGAGAACAGAAGCGTATTTTCCGGGCATTTTATCGGATGAATACTAGGTGCGTGCGTAGAACGACGGGCTTTGGCTTAGGATTGACCTTTGTCCGGAAGGTGGTGGATACCTATGGGGGAGATATTCAGGTGGAAAGCAAAGTTGGAGTAGGCAGCAGCTTTATCGTCGTATTACCACAATAAAAACGGAAAATGACAATTTTGTATGCAGAAGATGATTCTATGACAGTCATGGAAGTTCAGGAAAAACTGGAGAATAATGGTTATGAAGTTATTGTCGCCTACGATGGCAATGAAGCCCTGGAAAAATTTATTGCCTGTAAACCCGATCTGATCGTTCTTGATGTGGATATGCCTGGAAAAGACGGACTCGAGGTCTTGCAGTTTATACGGCTTCAGGATAGTCAAACACCTGTCATTATTTATAGTTGCCTGATTGATGAAGAAAAACAGATCAAAGGTTTGGAATGGGGCGCTAACGTTTACTTACTGAAAAATTATAGTCCGACGCTGCTGTTAGCCCAAATCCAGCGATGCATTGCCCGAAGTGGGGAGGAAGTGATCCGTTTGAGTAAACAGGTCGAATATGATTTTTCGGCTTGTAACCTGAGGGTGTCGGATGTTGTCTATCACCTCACCATGTTGGAGAATAAGATATTTTCCATCCTATGTAAAAACCGCAATACCCTGGTTGCTCGCGAAGATTTACTGAAAGCAGGTTGGAATAGTCAGGCCCCTAACTGCAGTCTGCAACTCAACAAAATGGTCAGCCGTTTACGAAAATTGCTGAAAGGTGATCATTCGGTATATATCCTTACCGAAAAGCCCCTGGGTTATTGGCTTAAAATCGAACAATAAGCGGGACGTTTCCTGCAATGAGGTTGCAGGAACGGTAGCCTTCTACCGCAGAGTGCCGGTATAATTGTCAAGATTATACTCAAAGGAATAATATCGAAAATGTTCGAAAAATAAGCAAATATACCGAAAGCTAACAGACAACCGCTAAGACCGATTTGTCCGCAGCGAAGGGCATTGTAAAAAGCCGTGATCAGGAATAAGAGAAACCAGAGGAGACCTGGTATTCCGTTTTCTACCGTGATCCGTAAATATTCGTTAAAACAGTAGGAAGTATGGTTGTCGATAGCCCATATTTCAGGAGAATCGGGCGAAATAGAACCTTTTTCAGAAAGATGAGGAGTGGATACCAGTTGGCTGAAACTTCCTAAGCCATATCCCTGATCCGGAGATCGACGGATAAGTCCGACGCTTTGTTCCCATAAAAAAGTACAATCTGCTTCCGGATTTTTCATCGAGGTGTACATCGAGTCTCCGATCTTAAATAGGAGGACAAAAAGGAGTAGGGTAAAGAAAATAACCCTCTTCGGATACCAACGTAATAATAACTTATAGCTACGGAAAGTCCGGAAATGGTAGAGAACTACAACATAACATCCTATTCCTGCAATAAACCAGCAACAAGGATTCATGCTGGCTGGAATTAGAGTGAGCACCAGAAATGTACAGAATCCCGATAACACAGGTACAACGAGATACCTTTTACTCGGAGCATCGTTCGCCCGGAGAGCCAGGGAAAGAGATAACGGGAGCAGACAAGCCAAAAGACCGTCATAGCTTTCAGAATTTTGGAAACTGCCGCTCATCTGAGCTATAAGATGGCGGGGAGCTACGAAATCGTGGATCTGACCGAAACCTGCTATTGCTTCACCTAAGAAATAGAAAAGTAACCCTAAGACTACCGTTAGCTGAATATATTGGGAAAGTCCTGACAATATCCTTACCGTAAGATAAAGAATTCCCAACAGAATGAGATTAAATGCCTGTATATCTGAAAAATGAGAAGACTCACTGTTGAGAAAAGCATTTCCCATAAACAAAATACCCCATAAATCTTGGAGATGAAAATAAAACACCAGCTGCCGTACTGGTCCCAAATTTTTGTTAATCACTTGATTGCAAAACTAGAGTTAATACTTTGCCGACTCCATTGCAATTTAAAAAATCGCTTTCTGTTATCTAAAAACAAATGAAGAGGAACTTCAGAAAGATTGACTTGGGATTTCTATCTAACTTCGGTTCACTCTCCACCAAATAGTTGCTGTGTGTCAACTATTTAATCTTAGGGTTTTATCACCTACCTGATATTCTCCCCATCATTTATCATCTATGCTTCATTATTTGTTTTTGTCTTTACATGACAAACTTAGAAAAGATTATTTTTTCTAAAGAATGGTCTATGTTCTTTAATATACCAAAAATTAAAATAATCGATAATCTATTTATTGTGAGTTGTTTGTTGCTAAAACATTTTGATAAGAAGGAACTAAAAAAGGAGAGGAACAAGAAAAGTGGGCTTGGGAAATGTTTTTTTCCACTTTTACTATGCTCTCTCCTTTGCGTTGTATTTAGTTTTAACCGGCTGACTTTATATAACTAAAGTGATAAGCTACGGTTTACTTCTTCTTCATCTGTTGTTTATTTGTTTCTACACTGTAAATGTAGAAAAGATCTTTTTAACTAAAAAACAGTCTATATTCTTTAATATACCATTCTAAAAAATGATCATTAACTTGTTGGTAAACAGTGGTATCTGGTACAGACCACTCTTGAATACGTAGAGATCAGAGCCAAAATGTTACTGGTATAAAACACTTTTTAGCGTGTCGGTTATAGTGGAGTCGGTACAGGTGGAATGACTCGGACTATAGAAGTTGTGTTTTGTGATCTGGCTAATGCAATAAAATCCTTCGTGAGGGACCTGCGGACTATACCATTTATAAAAATAATTGGCAATTATAACTTTCGCCTGAAGAAATAAAAAAGGAGAGGAACGAGAAACGCAGCCCTTAGGAAAAAATAGTTAACTGCTCAACTTGCTCTCTCCAATACTCGTCGTCGGGTAGAATATCCCCTGCTTGAATCTATAAATTCAGCGTAATGATTTGAGGTTTGTTGCCTTCTTGTGACAGCGCATAAATTGTATTGTCCGCTGCATCATAGCTGATTGCTGAACAAGCATTCTGTAATTGATAAGTCCGGACATGTAAACCATTCCAATCGAATACTACGATTGTTTTTCCTTTGTCCACATCCAGATTATAATCTTTCAGGGTTCTTCCTGAATACAGAGCGAAAATATAATTCTCCGATACCGCCAAATCGCAGAATCCGAACAGGTTATTTCGGGAATAAGTCACCGGATGAGTCAGGCCACGACCTTTCGGACGATGTCTGTTGAATTTAACTCTTGGGGTAGTCATATGGACTTCATTGATACGACTCAGTTCGTTATCATGAATTTCACAGATATCCAGACAACCGGATTGCATATTAGCACAGGCGACTTTGGAATGCATAGGATTCAGAGCCAAAATATTACTGGCATAGAAAATACTTTTTAACGTGTCGGTTAGAGTGGGGTCGGCACAGGTTGGATAACTTACGCTATAGGAGTTGTACCCTGTGGCCTGACTAATACAATAACGCCCTGCAGTGTAGAGACCTGTGGATAAAATTCTTTCATCGAGTCGGATTGCTCCGAATGGAGTCTTTCCATCTTCTGCAAGACTGGTGAAAACAGGTCGGTAACCTGGCGTGGCATATTCGTTTAGGTCGATTTCAACCAATCGCCCGGAACCGAAATCAAAGGCTGAAACGATATCGCCTTGTAGATTCATGCTAATATAGTACATCCCTTCACCTTCGTTTTTTCCTGCCGGTACTAAACGGGTGACGTTGCCGCTTTCACTGTCGTATATGGCAAAACGATAAGCACTGTTCGGGGTCAGGATGGCATATAAGTTTCCTTTCTTTACAAATTTAGAAGGGGATACAATGTTTAATGCCTCTAAATCGATATTATCCGATTGAGCGTAATAAAGCTCTGAAACTTTCGTCCGTACCAACGGCGAAGCTTCACTCTCTAATCTCGGATCAGATTGACAACCTCCAA
>NZ_CFKYFN010000035.1:0-11388 GCF_985060555.1 Odoribacter sp.
TCTATAACTCAGCAACTCTATAACTCAGCAACTCTATAACTCAGCAACTCTATAACTCAGCAACTCTATAACTCAGCAACTCTATAACTCTAAATACTTCATCAATAATCCATAGCGTTCCCTCAGACTATCCTGTTCTTCCTCGCCTGTGACAAAACTATTCTTAACGGTATATCCGTACCGGATAAAAGTATCCAGGATCGGATCTACATTCAGTGTATTTATCTTCAAGGTAATCTGCAGTTGCTGGGAATCGCGGTTTCCCGACACGTAACAACTCAATACCCGGGCTTCGTTATATTCTACAATCTGTGCAACTTCGGCCAATGAATAATCGATCCGGTTGACTTCGAGCACCAGAATACCTCCCGGCTGGTCTACACATAGCAAAGTGTCCAAATGCCGGAGGATATCGGTCAAAGTAATCGAACCGACAAAATTATTTTTCCGGTCGAGTACGGGTACCACCGACAACAAACTTCCGGCCGCCAGACAGATAACATCATAAATATGATAATTTTCATAAACAAAGGTACCTTCCACCGGAATCTGCAACACATCCAGCCGATCGTTCAGGTCGCCGTGGGCATAGATCATCTCATCATCTACAAGCCCCAGATACATTTTTCCCTGCTCCATAGGCAGATGGGACACCCGGAAAAGTTCCATCCAGTTGAGCGCCTGCAAGCAGGTATCTTCGGGTTTGAGCACCGGCACAACATTCGATATCAATTCTGATGCAATCATAGTTTATTTACAACGATGTGACAACAGACAAAGTTACAAATGTTTTTAAGCTGTCAAAAATTCAGGATCTTTTTCAGTTCTTCCGTATTTTTTTAAGAACGACATAGACATCCACATCGGTTATTCCTTCGAACTCAGCAGGGTCGAACACCTCGTCGGCCGACATCAGTACTATGGTATATCCCACTGCCCGGCCGAACTTTCCTGTGTTCGGGTTTTATCCCCAAAATATGACAAACAACGAACTAATTTCAGAATAAAATGGCATCGTATCGATTTTTATCGGCCGATTATAAAAAAAATTACATTTATCGCATATCTTTGTGACTGATAATTTTAAACGAATAAAATGACATGTTACCCAAATTTCTTATTGCGGACAACTCACAGGAAGCACTTGACTTAGTCTACGTTGTTCATACCGAAAAACCACGTTGTATCATTCAATGTGATCTGGACGGATTTTACAGTAATCAAAAAATTTACTGGATCGACGAAGAACCACTGTCTCAAGATGATATCGATTCCCTGATGGAAGAAGCTGAGGATTTCTATGAAACCGAACTGGACAATCAGGAAGAGGTATATGACGAAGAGGAAGATAATTAATCCGACTTACAACTTTGTAAGCTTTAATCACTAAATTATGGACTACACGAAAGAAGATCTGAAAGTTTTCAAACACAGAGATATTAAACCGGAACAGATAGACCGGCAATTAGCCAATTTCGAAAAAGGATTCGACTATGTCGATTTGTCCGAACCAGCCACCATCGGTAATGGAATTATCCGGATCGAGGCTGAAGATGAAGAACGTTTGAACGCAAATTTCGATAAAGCACGTCAGGAATGTGAACTGCTGAAAATGGTCCCGGCTTCCGGATCGGCCACCCGGATGTTCAAAGATCTGTTTACTTTTATGGATACCTATACAGGTACAGAAGAAGAATTCCTGGAATTCGTGCAGGATAAAGGGGCGGGTACAATGCACGATTTCTTTTTGAAACTGAACGAACTTCCTTTCTATAACCGTTTGTCTGCCGCTCTGTGGAATGATGGAAAAGACATCGACAAGATGATCGCCAAACGGCAATTTAACGAAATCCTTAGTTATATCCTTACCGACAAAGGACTGAACTATGGGAATACCCCCAAAGGATTGGTCGATTTTCATATCTACCGGGATTTTGTCAGAACGGCTTTCGACGAACATATCGTTGAAGGAGGGATGTATTGCAACAATGGAAAAATAGCCCGCTTACATTTCACCGTTTCGGAAGAGTATATGAATCTCTTTAAAGAACGGTTGAAGAAGGTGACCAAAGTATTCGAGAAGATGTTCAACATCAAATACGAAGTAACCTTTTCGATTCAGAAACCTTCCACCGATACCGTCAGCCTCACCGACAAGGGCGAGTTGCTGAGAGACAGCGAAGGGAAGCTGGTATTCCGTCCCGGAGGACACGGTGCTCTGATCTATAACCTGGAGGAATTGAAAGCCGATATTATTTTCATCAAAAATATCGATAACGTTATCCCCGACCGGGCCAAGGGAGATACGATCAAATATAAAAGACTGCTGGCCGGAACACTGGTGGAATTGCAAGAAAAGATTTTCAGTTACCTGAGTATACTGGATAAAAAACCGACAGAAGAACAACTCCGGGAGATTGAAGCCTTTATGGGACAAATCGGTTATAAAGAAGCGGAAGGCAAGACTTATAAAGACCCAAAAGAGCGCATCAAACATCTGCATCAATTGCTGGATCGTCCGATCCGGGTATGTGGAATGGTAAAAAATGAAGGTGAACCGGGCGGAGGACCGTTCTGGGTGAAAATGAAAGACGGCAGTTCACGCCTGATGATCGTCGAATCGGCTCAGATCAATCTGAAAGATAAAGAACAAAAAAAAATGTTCGATCATTCTACTCATTTCAATCCGGTCGATCTGGTATGCGGTGTAAAAAACTATAAAGGCAAGAAGTTCGATCTCGAAAAATTCATTGCCCCCGAACAAGGTTTTATTACCCACAAATCATATAAAGGGAAAGAAATTAAAGTACAGGAACTCCCGGGGCTTTGGAATGGAGCAATGGCGAACTGGATTACGGTATTCGTCGAGGTTCCCCTGACAACTTTCACCCCGGTGAAGACTGTTTTTGATCTATTCCGTTTTGAGCATAGAAACGTATTGAAAAAATAAATCCCACTTGGGATTTATTTTTTTATAAAATTCGAAAAGTGAACAGAAAAATATGGGAAAACAAAAGAATTATTTATTGTTGGTACTGAAAGGCTGTGCCATGGGTGCAGCAGATGTGGTTCCGGGTGTTTCCGGCGGTACGATCGCCTTCATTACGGGGATTTATGAAGAATTGATCGATTCGATCAAAAGTATAGACCTCCAAGCTTTAAAATTGCTGCTCAGCCTGAAGTTTGCAGACTTTTGGAAAAAGATCAACGGGTCATTCCTACTCGGAGTGGCCGGTGGTATCGCCATCTCTATCTTCTCTCTGGCCAAACTCATGACCTGGTTACTGGAACATCATCCCATTTATATCTGGTCGTTTTTCTTCGGTTTGATCGTCGCTTCGTCGGTACTGGTAGCCAAAGAAATCAAACACTGGCATATCGGTACGGTGATCTCACTGATTGCAGGAGGCTGTATCGCCTATGTCATTACTGTGATGTCGCCGGCCGAGACTCCCAATACGTGGTGGTTTATCATTTTATCCGGCGCCATAGCCATTTGTGCCATGATTTTACCGGGCATATCCGGGGCATTCATTTTACTACTGATGGGGAAATACTCCTATATCCTCGGAGCTGTCAGCAGCCTGAACATCGGGGTGATGTTGTTATTCATCGTCGGAGCGGTTGCCGGTATCATCAGTTTTTCCCATCTGTTATCCTGGTTTTTAAAAAAATATCATACAGCGACTGTCGCTACCCTAACGGGATTCATGGTAGGGTCTCTGAATAAAGTATGGCCCTGGAAAGAAACTTTGGAAACCTATACCGACTCACACGGAGTAGTAAGACCTTTGGTGGAAGCGAATGTGTCTCCGCATTATTTTCAGGAACTGACGCAATCCGATCCGCTTTTAATGGAAGCGATCGTGATGTGTATCGTGGGTTTTGTGCTTATTTATGGCATAGAGTTCATCGGAAAGAAAATGCAAAAGCAACAGTAATCATGCAAATATACGGAATCATCGGATACCCTTTGGGGCATTCCTGCTCGCCCCGCTATTTTAACGAGAAATTCCAAAAAGAAAATATCGCTGCTGAATATCGGAGCTTCGAAATGCCCGACATCCGGCAGCTTCCAACACTATTACAACAAACGCCCGACCTTTGCGGTTTTAATGTCACGATCCCTCACAAACAAAATATCCTTCCCTTTCTGGACGAGATCAGTGAAGAAGCCCGGGTTATCGGTGCCGTCAATTGCGTCAAGGTGAGCCATCCGAATGGGCACCCCTATCTGGTGGGATATAATACGGATATGTACGGTTTTCGGAAAGCTTTGCTGGAATTCATTCCCGCAGCTATTTCCAAAGCACTGATTCTGGGGAATGGCGGAGCTGCCAAAGCCGTGCGTTACGCCCTGCACTCTCTGAATATGGAAGTATCGACCGTATCCCGTACTCCCCGCCAGGCAGACGAGATCGGCTATGCAGCGTTACCGGACTTAATAACCGGCTATCCGCTGATCGTAAATACTACCCCTTTGGGCACCTGGCCCGATACATCGGAGTTTCCTCCCCTTCCCTACGAGCTCCTCACTGCCGGACATTATCTTTTCGACCTGGTCTATAATCCCGAAACAACCACTTTCATGCAAAAGGGAAGAGCAGCCGGAGCTCATGCCTGCAACGGTTATGCGATGTGGCTGGGACAGGCGGAAAAAAATTGGGAGATATGGAAAAAAAAGTAAAAAGGCTAAAAACCAGAGGGTAAAGGCTAAAAGTAAAAAAATACCTGAAAAATACGTTGGAGCTTTCTTTTTTTAAAGAATATTTCTATCTTCGCAAACGTTTTACATGATATGCGTTTAGCGATATGTACCGTCCTTTTGAATATTATTTCGTTTTAGCTTATATCATGGGTACCTTGAAATTCCACTGGGGACTCTGATTCCGGGGCAGTTATTGCCTTCACTTTCGAATTATTCAACATTTTATTTCCGAGACGTCTCCGACGTTTGTGTTATTGTAATATCATATAATCTATAAAATCAGACAAAATTATGCAAAAACAGCTATTATTAGGTGTCGAAGCAATAGCTCAGGGAGCCATTGACAGCGGAATTTCAGGCGTATATGCCTATCCCGGTACTCCTTCGACAGAAATCACCGAATATATTCAGAATTCTAAAGAGGCTATCGCCCGTAATGTACACCGGGCATGGGCAGCCAACGAAAAGACGGCCATGGAATCGGCTTTGGGAATGTCTTACGCCGGCAAAAGAGCCTTGGTATGTATGAAACACGTCGGTATGAATGTGGCAGCCGATTGCTTCATGAATGCAGCTATTACCGGAGCTAACGGTGGACTGGTAGTTACCGCAGCCGACGATCCTTCGATGCATTCCTCTCAAAATGAGCAGGATTCCCGGGTATATGGTAAATTTGCCTTTGTACCGGTACTCGAACCTTCGAACCAGCAAGAAGCTTACGAAATGACCCGTTACGGTTTCGCTCTCTCAGAAACGGTAGGTTCTCCCGTATTGATGCGAATTACCACCCGTCTGGCCCACTCCCGTGCCGGAGTCGAAACGCACGATAGCCTGCCGGAAAATCACTTGCACTTGCCGGAGGATAAACGCCAGTTCGTACTGCTCCCGGCTATCGCCCGTAAACGCTATAAACTCTTACTTGAGAAACAGGCGGATTTTGTAAAAGCATCCGAACAATCTCCCTTCAATCAATATATCGACGGTAGTGATAAATCACTCGGAATCATCGCTTGCGGAATTACCTACAATTATCTGTTGGAAAATTTTGACGGTGGCTGTATCTATCCGGTAGTAAAAGTCAGCCAATATCCGTTACCCCGTAAGATGATCAAACGTCTATTGCGCGAGTGTAAACAGATTCTGGTACTCGAAGAAGGTTATCCCGTTGTAGAAGAAATGCTGAAAGGGTACCCCGGCCAAGATAACATCATGGGACGCCTGGACGGCACCCTGCCCCGGGATGGCGAATTAAATCCGGACTTAGTAGGCAAAGCCCTTTGTTTCAAAACCAAAGAAGGAGCCCCTGTACCTGAGATCGTCGCTCCCCGTCCACCTGCACTCTGTACGGGTTGCAGCCATCGCGATGTCTATAAAGCCCTCAACGAAGTCATCGCGACCTATGGCGAAGGACGGGTATTTTCAGATATCGGCTGTTATACTTTAGGTGCACTTCCTCCTTTCCAGTCCATCAACTCTTGTGTCGACATGGGAGCTTCTATCACGATGGCCAAAGGAGCCTGTGACGCCGGATTATTCCCAACGGTAGCGGTTATCGGCGACTCGACTTTCACCCATTCCGGTATGACCGGTTTATTGGATGCCGTCAACGAAAAAACGCCGATCACAGTGATCATCTCCGACAACGAATCGATTTCTATGACCGGAGGTCAGGAATCCTCGGCCCTGGGAAAAATAGAATCGATCTGCCAGGGTATCGGAGTAGAACCCGAACACATCCGGGTATTGCTGCCGGTACCCAAGAACCATGAGGAACTGTGCCGAATTATCCGGGAAGAACTGGAATACAAAGGAGTATCGGTCATCATCCCCCGGAGAGTATGCATCCAGAAAGCAGCCAGGGACAATAAGAAAAAATAGAATAAGTAATAAGCTACAGGCTAAAGGCTAAAAAGTTAAAGGTAAAAAATTATGAAAACAGATATTATATTAGCAGGCGTAGGAGGGCAGGGTATTTTGTCTATCGCAGCGGCTTTGGGCTCGGCTGCACTGACTAACAATCTATATATGAAACAAGCCGAGACTCACGGTATGAGCCAGCGAGGCGGTGATGTACAATCTTTCATGCGTATTTCAGACCGCCCGATCTATTCGGACCTGATCGCCAAAGGACGTGCCGACATCATCTTATCCGTAGAGCCGATGGAAGCTCTTCGTTACCTCCCCTATCTACGGGAAGGCGGATTTGTGGTGACCAACTCCACACCTTTTATCAATATCCCCAACTACCCCGAAGTAGAAAAAGTGATGAGTACACTCAAAAGCCTTCCCCATCAGGTGATTATAGATGCCGATACCATTGCTAAAGAATCTGCCGGTAACGTCAGAGCCAGCAATTTCGTCATGTTGGGAGCAGCTTCTCCCTTCATCGAAATTCCGTTCGAATACCTGGAAGAAGGCATCCGTGCCATCTTCAGCCGCAAAGGCGCTGAAATCGTAGAGATGAACCTCAAAGCCCTACGTGCGGGCCGCGAATTCGCTCAGAATTACAAGTAACGGACGAAACGGTAAAAGCGGCTAAAACGGGAACAACGGCAAAAATGCCTCCTTCCTCCCTGCCGCTTTTACCGTTCCCTTTTTCTTTTCCACCACTTCCACCGTTTCATCCCTTCACTTCCTACTTTTTTCACTTTTTACCTTTTACTTTTCACCTTTTACCTTTATTGTATTATCTTTGCTCACCAAATAGTTACAAGTTTCCGGTACTGCCGGAAGTGATCGGAATCGCTTCAAAGTGTTTGGAAAACCTGTACTAAACGGTGTAATTCAGCAAATATTAATCTTAAAATCCTTTCGACTTTTTCAATCGTTTGAAGGGATGATAACTTAAATAATGTAACATGAAAGGACTGAAAATTGTTGTTCTTGCGAAGCAGGTTCCCGATACCAGAAATGTGGGAAAAGATGCTATGAAAGCGGATGGAACTGTAAACAGAGCAGCCTTACCTGCTATTTTTAACCCTGAAGATTTAAATGCCCTGGAACAGGCATTACGGATAAAAGATAAAATTGAAGGGACTACAGTGCACATTCTGACGATGGGCCCCGGCCGTGCTGCAGAAATCATACGTGAAGCCATGTACAGAGGCGCAGATGGCGGATATTTGTTATCCGACCGTGCTTTTGCCGGTTCCGATACCCTGGCCACTTCTTATGCGTTAGCTTGTGCGCTCCGGAACTTGCAGACCGACCTGCTGATCTGCGGCCGTCAGGCTATCGACGGAGATACGGCTCAAGTGGGGCCTCAGGTAGCTGAAAAACTGGGGCTGCCACAAGTCACTTATGCAGAAGATATTCTGGATATTACAGCCGGCAAGATCACGATCAAACGTCGTCTCGAAAGAGGTATAGAAGTGGTAGAATGTCCGGTACCCTGCGTCGTGACCGTTAACGGTTCTGCTGCCCCCTGCCGCCCCCGTAACGCACGCTATGTGATGAAATATAAATACGCCCGGGCTACCCAGGAAATGCAGGATGCCGATGAAGATTACCTCAACCTGCTCCAGGAACGTCCTTACTTGAAAATTACCGAATGGAGTGTCAACGACATCACTTGCGAAGCCCAGGAACTGGGATTGAGCGGTTCTCCGACGAAAGTGAAAAACATTGAAAGCGTCGTATTTCAGGCCAAAGAAGCCAAAGTACTCGAGCCTAGCGACACAGCCATCGATGAAATGATGAAAGAACTGATCGTTAACCATACCGTGGGGTAAGGTAAAAAGTAAAAGGTAAAAAAGTAAAAAGTAAAAGGCGAAAGGCTATAAGCTTAAGCTATAAAAGCTAAATATTTATGAACAGTGTATTTGTATATTGCGAAATAGAAGAGGGTATTATTGCAGATGTAAGCCTCGAGCTACTGACCAAAGGACGTACCCTTGCCACTGAATTAGGCGTAAAACTCGAAGCTATCGTATTGGGTAGCGACCTCAAAGGAGTTGAAAAACAAGTCTTCCCTTATGGAGTAGACGTACTTTGGCTGGGCGATGACAAACGTCTGGCTCCTTACACCACTCTCCCTCATACCTCCATTTTAGTCAACCTGTTTAAACAGGAAAAACCTCAGATCGCTTTTATGGGAGCTTCCAGTATCGGCCGTGACCTGGGTCCCCGGGTATCTTCGGCCCTGCACAGCGGTCTGACAGCCGACTGTACCAGTCTGGAAATCGGAGATTATGAAGACAAGAAAAACAATAAAATATATCACAACCTGTTATACCAAATCCGTCCGGCTTTCGGCGGAAACATCGTTGCTACGATCGTAAATCCGGATTGCCGTCCTCAGATGGCTACCGTCCGCGAAGGAGTGATGAAAAAAGAAATCTTCAATGCGAACCACCAGGGAGAAATCAAAATGATCGATGTGAATCAGTTCACCACTCCGGAAGATTTTGTCATCCATGTAATCGAACGTCACATGGAAAAATCAAAAGTGAACCTGAAAGCAGCTCCGATCATTGTTGCCGGAGGCTATGGTGTCGGTTCGAAAGAAAACTTCCAGTTACTGCATGAACTGGCTACCGTTCTAGGCGGAGAAGTCGGAGCTTCGCGTGCTGCCGTCGATGCCGGTTTTTGCGAACACGAGCGTCAGATCGGCCAAACCGGTACCACCGTACGTCCTAAACTGTACATCGCTTGCGGTATTTCAGGCCAGATCCAGCATACTGCAGGAATGGAAGAGTCTGCCATGGTGATTGCGATCAATACCGATAGCAACGCCCCGATCAATAAATTTGCTGATTATGTCATCACCGGCGACCTGAATGTCGTTATCCCGAAGATGATCCAGTATTACAAGAAAAACAGCAAATAAAACTTAAAATCAAAACATTATGGCTAATTTTTATACAGATAATGAAGATATAAAATTCCACCTCGGCCACCCGCTGATGGAAAAGATCGTTGCCCTGAAAGAGCGCAATTACACGGAAGCCCAGCAATATGACAACGCACCGCGCGACTTCGAAGATGCTTTCGACAACTATGATAAAGTATTGGAAATTGTCGGAGAAATTTGCGGGGATGTCGTAGCTGTGAATGCCGAATCGGTAGATGCCGAAGGCCCGCAGGTAGTCGACGGTCATGTAAAATATGCCGCCGGTACCCAACAAAACATCGATGTGATCAATCAAGCCGGCTTGAACGGTATTTCTCTCCCGAGAAAATACAACGGGTTGAATTTCCCGATCACCCCGTTTATCATGGCCGCCGAGATCGTTGCCCGGGCCGATGCCGGATTGCAGAACATCTGGGGATTACAGGATTGTGCCGAAACGATCAACGAATTTGCCAGTGACGAACAAAAAGCCAAATACCTGCCCCGCGTATGTGCCGGCGAGACCTGTGCGATGGACCTGACCGAACCGGATGCCGGTTCCGACTTACAGGCCGTACAGCTGAAGGCAACCTATAACGAAGCCGACGGACAATGGTATCTGAATGGTGTAAAACGTTTCATCACCAACGGGGACGGACATATTTCCTTAGTACTGGCCCGTTCGGAAGCCGGAACGAACGACGGACGCGGACTTTCCATGTTCATCTATGACCGCAACAGCAATGCCGTTACCGTACGTCGTATCGAAAATAAATTAGGGATCAAAGGTTCTCCGACCTGTGAGCTGGTATTCAAAAATGCTCCGGCCGAACTGGTAGGCGAACGTAAAATGGGATTGATCAAATACGTGATGGCACTGATGAACGCAGCCCGTCTGGGTATCGGCGCCCAATCGGTCGGTATTGCCGAAGCCGCTTATCGCGAAGGATTGAAATACGCTCAGGAAAGGAAACAGTTCGGTAAGGCCATTATCGAGTTCCCGGCTATTTACGAAATGCTTTCCAATATGGAAGCCAAGTTACATGGTATCCGTTCCGTTCTTTATGAAACAGCCCGTTTTGTAGATATGTACAAGACCTATTACCATATCTCCAAAGAAAGAGCCCTGGACAAAGACGAACGCAACGAGATGAAGGAATATCAGAAATTAGCCGACATCTATACTCCGCTACAGAAGCTTTTCGCCAGTGAATATGCCAATGAAATCACTTACGATGCCTTGCAGATCCACGGTGGATCAGGATTTATGAAAGACTATCCTATCCAGCGTTACGTGCGGGATGCCCGAATCACCAATATTTACGAAGGTACTTCCCAGTTGCAGGTAGTAGCTGCCATCCGTGGCGTCACCACCGGACAATATGCAAAACATATCCGCGAAGTATACGAGAAAATGGAGATCGCTCCGGAACACGAATACCTGCGCGAAACCCTGAAATGCATGACCGGTAAACTCGAAGCCGCAACAGCCAAAGTAGCTGAAGCCGGCAGTACCGAATATACCGACTTCCATGCCCGTCGTCTGGTGGAAATGGCCGGTTATACCATTATCGGTTACCTGTTGCTGCAGGATGCACAGAAATGCGATAAGTATGTGAAGTCTGCCGAAATTTTCATCAATTACGGTAAAGCCAAAGTAGCTGCCCACGATGAAATGATCAACAGCTTCAATCCGGACAAACTGGGAATCTATAAAAAAAATTAAAGCTAGTGATCAGATAAATTAAAAAGGGACATTCAGTAAATACTATAAAATTAGCCAACTAATTCATACATAAAATATTGCGAATTAGTTGGCTTTTTTGTATCTTTAGGTATTCCCCCGCAA